>CAXAHE010000090.1:0-6360 GCA_963968475.1 uncultured Candidatus Poseidoniales archaeon
ACGGCATACGGGGTGCGCAGGAGTCTCGTGGGGTCGGAGAGGTGTATAAGAGGCAGACGCCGTGGAATGATACGCCGACATGGGCTGCGCCTATGTCGCCAATGCTTCCGAGACGTAGGACCTGAAATAGGTTTCAAAAAGATGAACTGAGGTGAAATGAATGCAATTAGATCCATTAAATGATGCACTTGTAAAGATTTACAACGCTGAACAAGCAGGTAAATTCGATGTCGAATTAACGCCAGCTTCGAAGCTATTAGGAAACGTACTCAATATTATGCAAACTTCCGGCTATGTCGGTGAGTTTACACGTGTTGAAAACGGACGTGGCGACGCTTTCGTCGTCGAGCTGAGAGGTACAATCAACCGATGTGGTACCGTCAAGCCTCGACACAGTGTTCGCCGTCAAGAATTCGAAAAGTGGGAGACACGATATCTTCCTGCTCAGGACTTTGGTTTGCTCATATTGACAACCAATTCCGGCGTCATGAACCATTACGATGCGAAGGACGCCCGCATCGGCGGCAAGTTACTTGCCTACGTATATTGAGGTGAAGAAACATGGTAAAAATCGACAGAATCGAACACATCGTAACCATCCCTGAAGGCGTTACTGCCTCAATCAGTGAAGATGGCGTCGTAACCATTGCCGGACCGAAAGGATCTCTCTCACGAGAGTTTGTCTCGACCCGCATTGATTTACTTCAAGACGGCAGCGGCCTTCTCGTACGAACCGACTTGCCTCGCCGTAAAGAAAAGGCACTCGCAGGTACTTGGAATGCTCACTTGAACAACATGGTAAGAGGCGTTACTGAAGGATTCACATATCATCTAAAGGCCTTCTACTCTCACTTCCCTATGACACTTGCAGTGCAAGGAGAAACCTTTGTTGTAAACAATTACTTCGGAGAGAGAGTACCTCGACGCTCAGATATTCTCCCAGGTGTTGATGTCAAAGTCAGCAACAAGGTTGAGATCACCGTTTCAGGTATCGATAAAGAGAACGTTGGACAAACTGCAGCAAACATTGAACGCAGCACTACGGTCAAGAACCGTGATCGACGTGTTTTCCAAGACGGAATCTACCGTCTCAGTAAGGAGTGATTGGAATGACTGAAGAATATGAAAGCATGACAGTAGCACAACTCAAGGAATTGCTCAAGGAGCAAGGCCTGCCAGTTTCTGGTAAGAAAGCAGAACTCATCGAGCGCTTGATGGAAACATCTGGTGCTGAAGAAGAAGTCGTCGAAGACGCAGTTGAAGAATCAACTGAAGAATCAACAGAAGACGATTTCTTTGAAGAAGATGAAGACTGGGATGACGACGAAGATGAAGGTCACGTCGCTAAGCAAAAGCCAGTTCTCGATGAAGCAACACAAGAAGCACTCTCTTTGCGTGCTGCTCAAAAGAAGAAGACGCCATCGTTTAGACGAACTGAATGGTTCCGTTACAAGCGTTTGTCTCGTTCTGGATGGAGAGCACCTCATGGTATGGACAGCAAGCAACGACGAAACTACAGATACCGTGGTTCACTTGTACGTGTTGGCCATGGAAAGGTCGCTGAAGCTCGTGGGCTCCACCCATCTGGCTTCCGTGAAGTAATGGTTCACAACATCAATGATTTGGAATCAATCGATCCTGAAACACAGGCTGCACGCATTGGCCGTACAGTCGGTGGTCGAAAGCGAGAGCACATTCATGCTCGAGCTGATGAATTAGGTATTCGTGTCCTCAATCGAAGGAGTGGTGTCTGATGCAACTCACAAACCAAAAGAGACTCGCAGCGAAAATCCTCAAATGTGGTGAAAACCGTGTTTGGGTCAATCCAGATTACATCGATGAAATCGCATCTTCTGTACAAGCAGATGATATCCGTGAATTCATCGAAGAAGGACTGATTCGTGCCAAGGCAATCAAAGGAACTTCTCGTGTTCGAGCACGTACACGTCTCGAACAACGACGCAAGGGACGTCAGAAGGGTCAAGGTAAGAGAATGGGTACTGCAAATGCTCGTAATCCTCGTAAGAACCGATGGATGAGAACAATCCGTTCACAACGAAAGGCTCTCAGAGATCTTCGAGAAGTGAGCGAAATCACTGATAGTGAGTACCGCCGCTATTACCTCAAAGCAAAGGGTGGTTCATACCGTTCTATTGCCCACATGCGCTCTCAAATGACGCTTGAAGGTGTCAAACTAAAGGAAGGTGACAACTGATGCGAGGAAATCGACGACGAACAGTTCTACGACGAAGAAAAGCAGGTCTAACCGACTACCGACGCAGACTACGACTTCTACGAAGTCAAAAGCCTCGTGCGGTCGTACGTGTCTCAAACACTCGTACATCTTGCCAATTGGTAACATGGGCTGCAGATGGTGACCTTGTTGTCCTCAATATCACTGGAAGTGACTTGGTCAAGAAGTACTCCTGGCCTGAAGACATGTCCAAAAAATCCGTCCCAGCATCCTACCTTGTAGGATTCGCACTCGGTAAGGCAGCAATCGCTGCTGGACATGAAGATGCAGTTCTCGACATTGGTCTTGCTGCAAGCACACCTGGAAGTCGTGTATTCGCCGCCCTACGTGGTATGGTCGAAGCAGGACTCAATGTTCCTCACAGCGAAAAAGTTCTTCCTGATGATGATCGCACAAACGGCGCTCACATCAACGACTCCATCGCTGGAGCCATGGACACAACAAAATCATCCATAGAGGGGGCATACTGATGACTGAAGAAGAAACAACACAAATCCAACAAGCACCAGGTCTAATCTTAGCTTACGCCCCGCAAGAGGCTGAAGAACCAGGAGGCCGACGCCGACGACGTAACAACCAGTATGATCCAATTAGCAACTTGCGAAGTTGGACTCCACGTACCCGTCTCGGAAACATGGTCTTTGCAGGTGAAGTGATCACCTACGAACAAGCACTCGCAACTGGCCTTCCAGTTCGTGAAGTCGAAGTTGTTGACGCCCTTCTTCCAGATTTGGAAGATGAAGTCATTAACGTGAACATGGTTCAACGAATGACAGACAGTGGTCGACGACCTCGATTCAATGTCATGGCAGTTGTTGGAAACCGAAATGGATATGTTGGCCTTGCAATGGCTAAGGCCAAGGATGTCTCAAACGCAATTCAAAAGGCAATTGTTGCTGCTAAATTGAACCTTATCAGTGTACAACGTGGAAACGGTTCATGGGAATCATCCGCTGGACCTGGTACTTCGGTACCAATCAAGGTCAATGGACGATCTGCATCGACCCGTGTAACACTCATGCCTGCTGCAAAAGGTAAGGGCCTTGTTATTGGCGAGACGGGAAAGAAAGTTCTCGAACTTGCTGGCGTAACCGACGTACTTTCACGTACGAAGGGCCAAACCAGAACCACCATCAATTACGCTGCTGCAACCTTCAATGCACTCAAAGCATTAAACATAACACGCATTAGCAACGAACAGCGTGGACGTCTGTTCATCAATACTGGGAGGGTCTGAAATGAGCTGGATAGTTGTAAGAGCACGAAGTAACGTAGGCGTAGAGCGTACGATTCGCGAGACAATGTCTTATCTCAATCTCAGCAAGGTAAACCACGCAGTTATCATTCCAGAGAATGAGCAATACCGTGGTATGCTACAGAAGGCAAAGGACTACGTCACTTGGGGTAATGCAGATGCTGAAACAGTTGAAGCTATGCTGCAAGAGCGTGGTCGTATGTCTGGAGACTCACCATTGACTGACGGTATCGTTTCTGACGCTACTTCTTACAAATCGATTTCAGATTTCGCTAAGGCGATTGTCGAAAACGAAGCAACTGTGAAAGACGTTCCTGGCTTGAAGCGTGTCTTCCGACTGCACCCACCTCGTGGGGCAAAAGGATGGGGCGGTATCAAGCGATCCTATGTCGTTGGAGGAGCCCTAGGTTCCCGTGGAGACGACATTAAAGGTCTCGTTGAGAGAATGATTTGAGGTGATATGATGGGTACAAAAGCAAACAAACATCGTGGAAGAAACCGATACCACGGACGTGGAAAGAAAGCAGGCCGTGGCGCTGGAAAGCGTGGTGGCCGTGGAAACGCTGGTATGAACAAGCACAGAGTCATGACTCGAATCAAGTACATGCCTGATCACTGGGGAATGCACGGATTCAACCGTCATCCTACACTTCGAACAGTTCACGTTACATGTAACGTAAGCCAATTGAAGGATATGGCCGATGGTAAGGATTCCATTGATCTATCCAAATTCGGCATCGACAAACTTCTCGGCTCAGGCCGAATCAGTACTGGATTGACAGTAACTGTTGCAAATGCAAGCGCTTCAGCAATCGAAAAGGTCGAAGCAGCCGGAGGTTCAGTAAACCTCGAAGCTGGCGGCGACTCGGACGAATGGGAAGAAGAGTGAACTTAGGAGGGATATAGATGAAGCACAAGCCAGTACCACTCGGTGTTGTACTAACAGGTGTACTCTATTTCGGTCTCCTTTTCTATTGGCAATGGGATGCACTCTCCGGATCTGGCGCACCTCAAGAGGCAGCCATCTTTGGAATTGTTCTCGCTGTAGCATACGTTGCGTATGTCATGGCCTGTTTCCAAATAGATCTCCCTGAGTCCTTTAAGAAATTACCAATTATTGGCCGTTATTCGAAGTTGTATGGTTGGCTGATTTTCGTTGGAGTTGCAACATTTTACTGCCGTCCAGCCGCTTGGGGTGGATACGATGAAGCAGTCGGATTCCTCCTCGTAGGTGTACTCTTACTTGGATTTGGAGCAGCAGCAATTCTCACATGTTTCATGTGGGGCGGCGACCAAAGCAGCCGTTTGTATGCTCTCAGCCGCTTCGTAGATGTCTATCCAGCAATCACTAAGCCAGACCGCCACGTTCGATTCGGTGAAAAGATGTGGACGACAACGTTCGTTCTCATCATTTACTTCGCTATGACCAACGTCATGCTCTACGGACTGAGCGGTCAAGCACTTGACTTGTTCAGTGGATTCCGTTCGATCATGGCTGGTGCCTCAGGTACCATCATGCACTTAGGAATTGGTCCAATTGTTACAGGTTCCATTATCATGCAACTTTTCGCAGGTGCCAAGATTATTCGTCTTGACCTGACAAACAGTGAAGACAAAGCAATGTACCAAGGTGTGCAAAAACTGCTTGTTTTGATTATGATTCCAATTGAATCGATACCGCAAACCTATGGTTTCCTCGATCCTTCTGAATACCTTATCGATAATTATGGAATGGGCTGGGCAAACTTTGTAATCGTAGCTCAACTTTTCGCAGGTTCTTACCTTGTATTCCTACTCGATGAACTTGTCAGCAAGTGGGGTATCGGATCTGGTATGTCTCTGTTCATTGCAGCAGGTGTAGCACAATCGACCTTCGTCGGTACGCTCTCTCCTCTGCCAACAGCATCTGGTCTCGAATATTCCGTGCAGAATCCTCCTGCAGGAACATTACCGATGATATTCTACATGTTCCGGACTGCGACGAATGGTGAAATGATTTCACTGAACGGATTCGAAATGATCCTGTTAGGTGACGCGACGCATCCGAATGCTGTAATTGCTCTTGTATCGAGTATTATTGTGTTCATAGTGGTAGCGTATGCTGAATCGAGTAAATTGGAATTACCGCTTACTCACGGAAAGGTACGTGGGCACAGAGGTAAGTATCCTATTCGACTCGTATATGCGTCAAACATCCCGGTCATTTTGATGGCTGCTTTGCTTGCGAACGTCAATATGTTCTCTCTCCTCTTCTGGAGTCATCCTACGATGTCCCAGACTCCGTTACTAGGTCGGCAGGGTTGGTTCTCCATGTCAGATTATATTGGGACGTATGAACCAGGTCAAACTGCCGCTTCTGGAGGTTTTGCATGGTATGCATCCATGCCTGCGGGAGTCAATGATTGGCTCCTACCGCTGCTGAATCAGCAAACGGATATGTTCGGGCACAGCTTGACACAGATCATGCTTCACGTCATTTTCTATGTCGTCTTGATGACTGTTGGTTCAATGGTCTTCGCGAAGTTCTGGATTGATACCACAAACATGGGTACGAAGGATGTTGCAAAGCAAATCGAACGTACTGGTATGCAAATACCTGGTTTCCGTAAGAATCCAAAGGTTCTAGAAAAGATCCTTGAGAATTACATTCCTCCAGTGACATACTTCTCTGGTGCGTTTGTCGGGTTGCTAGCAGCTGGTGCTGACTTGCTCGGTACTGTCGGAAATGCGACGGGAACGGGATTGCTACTGGCTGTTGGTATTATTCTGAGAACGTACGAACAGATCCAGAAGGAACAAGCAATGGAAATGCATCCAATGCTGCGCCAATTCTTCGGTGCTGAGTAGGTTC
>CAXAHE010000091.1:0-6260 GCA_963968475.1 uncultured Candidatus Poseidoniales archaeon
ATTGGTATATTTTCCATCATTTTAGAACACCTGTATCTGCGGCCACCGAAGAATCCTTCATAAGTGGTTCCCTCTCATTACAGGCTCAAAAGACATGTTTAGGGGGTTAATCTGTATTCGGAGTAGCAGAGCGGATACCAATCGTTGAAAGAGGGGGAATGCTTGGGATGAGTCATGGGCATTACCGCTGACGAGATTCTTGCTGAGATCGGGCCTGTGCAAGAAGTCCTCGATGCTCACGATGGAGTCGTAACCGTTCATGATACGAGCGGAGGCAACATCATGCTGTCTCTGGACGGTGGTTGCAACGGATGTTCATCGACTCCAATGACTGCCATGCAGATCTTTTACTCCTTGAAGAAACTCGAATCCGTCAATGATGTCATCTTCATCAATGGGGAACTCCCTGAATACATGCGTACCTTCATCAATCAAAAAATGGAAAAGGAAGCTCTTCAAGGTACTTCGGAAGAACCTGGCGAAATCGTTTGATCACTCTTCTTCAGACCTTTTATTGATGCTATGGGGATTAGCCCCAAAAGAGACATTCTCACCCTTGATGTTCATTCTCGCCGCTATTGCTAGAACGATACATACGATTGAAAGGGGCTTTGGAAGGTAATTCGACCCCCAGAGAGAACCGCCTGCAAGAGAAAGCCACCAGAGCGACGCTGCTGCCAAGAGAAGGCATGTGAAGATGATGTTCTGTACAACCAATTCTGCTTTTTCAGAACGTGAGAAAGTGGCTACGAACATGAATAGGAATGCAGAGATTCCACAAAAGGATTGGACAAGGAATGAGATGATGTCCACATCGACCATGATGTTTCCACACCGAGGGGGTTTTTGAAACAATCACTTGCCATCCTTTTTTACCCGTGGGGATTTGAAAGGGATATGGCAGGGAATGGATTCAAATTACCGAAGGCGAGACCAAACGGCCCACCGTTCTTCTCAAGAAATCAAGTTGCAGGCGTATTGCATCAAGTCGCTGTTCTTTTGGAATTACAAGGAGCGAATGTCTTCAGAGTCCGATCGTACCAGAACGGTAGTCGTCTTCTCGGAACATTAACTGAAGATTTACACGAACTTGTTGTCACAGGGCGCTTGTTTGAAATGAAAGGAATTGGAAAGGGCCTTGGCTCTGCCCTCTCACAAGCAATACTCGAAGGTGAATGGCCAGAAGATTGGCATCGCCTTCACAACGACACCCCTCATGGACTCATCGAAATGCTTGGAATACCGGGATTAGGTCCAAAACGGATCAAGTTGATGCATACAGAACTCGGGGTTGATTCAATTGCCAAACTCAAGGAGGTGGCTGAAGAAGGCTTGATTGCTCCGATGAAAGGGTTTGGTAAGAAAACTGAGCAACGCATGCTCGATGGGATTGAATTGCTTTCTCGATTCCGTGCTCGTCGCCGTCTTGACATTGGCCTGAAATATGGATCTGCATTTGAACAACGTATCAGAGACATCCCAGGTGTTGAGCGAGTTCAACTTGCAGGCAGTGCACGACGAAGAAAAGAGACCATCGGTGATCTGGATATCGTGGTGGGAGTTACACCAGAACATCATGAAAATGTTGCAAATTCGATTCTGGCTTTGCATGGTATTGCTGATGTCAAAGGAGCAGGTGATTCTAAAATTAGTCTTATTCTTGAAGCTAGTATATTCGAAGATGGGTTCTCAGTAGGCCATATCGATGCAAACGTTTTGGAGGCGATTGGTGGAGATGATTACGAACAGTTAGAAAGTGCTGGAACCATTGATGCTCAAGTTCGATTGGTTCCTCCGGAGATGTTTTCGTTTACACTTGCATACTTCACAGGAAGTAAAGAACACAATATTGCAATGCGACAACGTGCAATAGATCGTGGATTACGCCTCAATGAATTCGGTTTGATTCCAGAACAGGAAGCTGGAGAACTGAAAGGAATTGAGGCTGCGCAATTTTCTCTTCATGCCATGACCGAAGAAGACATCTATGCTCATCTTGACATGCAATGGGTCGCACCTGAATTACGTGAAGACATGGGAGAAATTGATGCTGGAAGTCAACAAGTTTTGCCTCAACTTCTCGAGTTGCCTTCAATCAAAGGAGCGTTGCACAACCACACTGTCGTATCAGATGGAGAAGCTACACTCGAGCAGATGGCCGATGCGGCACAATCCCTCGGATGGAACTGGCTCGGAATCGCCGACCACTCACCTACGCTGAAAATAGCGAATGGGGCTCCGGCTGATCGGCTTCTAGAACAAGGTCAAACCATTAACAGATACAATCAGAAATGGGCTGATGATGGTATTGATTTCCGACTCTTCCACGGCGTTGAATCTGATATTTTACCTGGAGGGAAGTTAGATCATCCAGATGAAGTCCTCAAGGAACTGGACTACGTTGTTGCTTCAGTTCATGCTGTCACAAAATGGAGAGGCAGGGATGAAAATGAGAATACTGAGGAATTACTCAAGGTCCTTGAGCACCCCGCAACAACAATGATCGGACATCCTACTGGTAGAATCTTACAAGGCAGAGAAGGATATGAAGTGGATGTATACCGAATTATCGATGCTATGGCTGAACATATTCAGGATGGGAAATTCAAAGCGATTGAATTGAATGCTAGCCCATACAGGTTGGATATTGATTACAGACTTTGTAAGTACGCTAAGGTTTCGGGAGTACCAGTATCGATTAGCCCGGACGCACATTCGACAAGAGGACTAGCTGATATCCAATACGGGGTCATGACCGCACGCAAAGGGTGGTTGGAGGAAACGGATGTCCTCAACACCATGAGCGGAGATTCATTGGCTCAACAACTCGCCCTACAATGAAGCAATAGTTCTTGAATCAGTAGCAGGTGGAAAAACCATGCGACTCACACGGACACTCATCATAGGAGGTCTCATGGTGATACCTGGTCTCTTCCTTGGACTTCTGGTGTGGTATCTTCTCGGCCAGCCTCAAGACGGAGAGTCACCCTTCATCGAAATATTTGCGTGTAATCTAATCCCTCTCGCAAGTATAGGATCAGGAATCCTCTTTGGCTGGGCTACGGGCTCCGAATACGCTGAATAGGTGGCTTCATCATGAAGCGAAGTGAGAAGGCAGAACGAATTCAGCAAATGCTTGAGTCGTTGTATCCTGAAACACCTGTACCTCTCGATCATGAATCTTCATTTCAACTCCTCGTAGCAGTTCTCATGAGTGCACAAACTACGGATTTGAAAGTTAACGAAGTTACACCGGACCTGTTTCGGCAGGGGCCAACTCCGGATAAGATGGCTGCATTGAAGGTGGAACAAATTCAGATTCTTATCAAACAAGTTGGACTCGCTCCAACAAAAGCCAAGAACATCAAGCGTCTATCTGAACTCCTTATCGAACGCCATGATGGTGAAATTCCAAACACCTTCGAAGAACTTGAAGCATTACCTGGAGTAGGTCACAAGACCGCTGGAGTTGTGCTTGCACAAGCGTTTGGAATCCCTGCCTTTCCTATTGACACTCATATCCACAGACTCGCTGCTCGCTGGGGCTTATCCAATGGAAGTAACGTAGAGAGGACGGAAAAAGATCTCAAAGCCGTATTCCCCAAAGAGGCTTGGAATGACTTACATCTGCAAATCATTTTCTTTGGCAGAGAATACTGTCCTGCTCGATTCCATGATTTGACAACATGCCCAATCTGCTCATGGGCAGCCTCAAAGAAGCGAATTTCAGAAGAAGAAAAGAAGAATCGTCCTAAGAGTCGCCGTTCAAACTGATACACTTACGTCAAATCCAGATCCTAGAAGTTGAAGCAACATAACTGCTCCAAGTATCAAGAGAGTTATTCTTAATGCTGGCGTCGTCGTATCTTCATCATAGGCTTCTCGAATGAAAGCGTATCCAATAAGTGCCACACCGCCCGTTCCCAAGATCGTTGCAATCGTATTCATGACTCGTTCGAAATCATTGTGAGATTCAGTATCTTCAGCAAACTTTTCACCCCAACCTGCCTCTTCTGTATCGTAATCCACTTGGCTTGGCTCTCCACCAAAATCAGGAAGAAGACTCACAAAGGTTGCAACAAGTATCAGTATCACACCGATCATCAAGAATTTGTGAAGAGAAAATAACCCACCACTCAGCATTGCTTGTTGGGGCGGATGATACATTGTCGATTGAGCAGGAGGTCCTGGTAGAGGGGTTTGCATGTTCATCCATTTGGCAAGACAGCATATACTCTTTTTGTCTAAACACCAAACACTGCGGAAGCACCTTCTAAGACGACTGAAGTAATCCAAGATGTGATTCCTGCAATCCAAAGTAACTGAATTGCTTGTCCTAAAGCACTGGTTTTACCTCCACCTCGAAGGCGAGTACCAATTGCAGATACGGCAATGATTTGGCCTAATATTAGAAGTGAAACGATAACTTTGAACATTCGGATATTGTCATCTACAGAACCCGCATCTTCCATAACAGGCAGAGCAATACCACCACCAAAGTCTTGCAAAGCCCCAACATCGGTTTCTGTCAAACCTGTTGCGACACCTGCAATGGCTTCACCGAGCTGAAGTACGATCGAAATTGTTACGTTAAGTGATGTTACACTGGCGATAAGAAGGCCGAGAGAGACACCCCACATGGTACTTGCAGAGAGTGAACGTCGCCGACGTAGAGAAAGAAGATTCCCTACTGAACGAGAAACCATTTCAGCCGTAGCAGCGGGCTTACCTGATGATTGCGATCCTTCAATGTAAATTCGAGTGTAGCGAGAAATCACTGCAGAATTGGTATCTGCATTGAAGTAATCCCAAGCCCGATCTGAATCAATACGAGTCGACAAACGTCGTTCAAGTCGGTCAATGGAATAATCAAGCATACCAAAATCTACACCCCTTAGAGCTTTGATTGTTGCTGATGGTTCAGCACTTCTTGCTTGTGCAGTTCCACCTAATGCACGAATAAAATCTGGATAAGAACCGTCTCGCCTGAGAACATTTGTCTCTTCCTTACGAATCAGCCATGCAGGTACCAAGAGAGGTGAAAGAGGTGCTGCAAGTAAGATCAGCCCGTATCTGTCCCATTGACTGCTGATCTCCTGCCAAGCACTTGCCACGACGTAGAACGTCACCAAGAGTAAAACTGCAGAAATCGCTCCAGATGCAAGTAACGCTCTTCTGAAATTTATTCGGAATGGTGTATCAAGTTCATCACGAGCAAAAATGAGATCTCGAGGAATTGTTGCCCTAAAGGCAATCATTGCTCCAACTTGGATGATGATAAATAGGAACGATGCGAGAAGTAAGAAACGAAGTCTTGCTGCCACCTCAATTGGAGCATCGTTCTCACTACCGACTTCGAACAAGACAAGATGGATTCCTGCAATAACAAGACCGAAGAGACCTGCAGTTACTAGGGAAACATAGATCTCTTGCATTGTATCTACGCTTTCTAATCTGGTATCATAGAGAGTGTTATACTGTTCAGCGACTGTTTCTTGCTCTGAACGCATGAATTCATCAATGGGTTGCCCTGCTTCGATAGAGAACGCCATTCGATCAAGAAAGTCAGTCCACAGTGGACTTGGGCTCTGTTGTGCTACAATACGAGCTGCCTCTGGCAAGGAGGTATTCCATTTGTCGACAAGGGTCTCAATACGTTGAACTTCAGAAGCCAATTCCCCATAATCTCTCATCTGTTTTAGAATATCAAATATAGTCTGAGCACCAACTTCGCCAAGTGATAAAATACCCATTCGAGTGATGAACATATGCATTTCTCGTTCAATCATATTCGCAGAACGAGTCACTTCTAAGAGAGGGAAGGTCATTGCTCCCAATGCTGCGATTATCGGTAAGAGAAACAACAGCAGTATGCCTGAAAAACCCGCAAATAAGGCCCCTTCTGCCAATCCTCCGGTCAAGAAAATAACAGATAATGAGAAGATGAGGCCGATGGCAAAAGCGCCACCGACGAAGACCAGAAGAAAACGACCAACCGGCATTTCAAGCCGACGGATGGCAATCTGCCACATCGGCATTCGTTGCATAAATCATCTCCCCCTCATCGGTCTTTTTGACTAACCCAACTATCAACAGCGCTATCAAAAGTTTCCCAACCGCTGTTGTAATAGACGTTCAGAAGACCAAATACGTCATCATAGTGAGTTAAATCTCGATTTACCATTCGATCAAGTGCTGAAGCTCTTCGCATCATTTCATCATAGATATCACGCTTATTTGCAAAGCCTGCTTGTGCAGCA
>CAXAHE010000092.1:0-6177 GCA_963968475.1 uncultured Candidatus Poseidoniales archaeon
GTTGCAATGACGGTTCCTCAAATCCTCCTCAGCCCTACGGCAGGTGGGGATGCGTACCTCACCTACGTTCTGATGAACAACAGTGATGAAGTATTACGGTGGAATCAACAAGCGATTCCTGGAGACGGTTCTGATCCTTCAATCTATGGAGGTATGACGTTCACAGCTGGGGAAGAAGCAGCCTATGGTTTGGATTTGTGGGGTTCAGGACGTCGAAGTAATGATGCAGAAGACATCATCCTTTCCGCTTCGGATTCACGTTCAGAGGTACTGAATTTCACTTACAACGACATAGATTTCGTTCCATCCAACATCTCTGAAGAAGATAGACTTGGCCTGTTGTTTGCCTATGCATCTATTATGGATACTGATCTCAGCGATGCTAATTTATCAAATGAGAACCTCTCAAATCGTGACTTTGGTCGAACGAATTTCATCAGTGCTAATCTTAGTGGAGCGAACTTCTCAGGTGCAAATCTAAGCGAATCAATCTTTATCGATACAGATATCACAGGTACGAATTTCTCAGAAGCGAACCTCGAAGGAACAATTTTCTTTTCCTTTGCCTCTCTTCTCAGTGCAGGTCCTGAGCCAACATTAGAAGATGTTATCGAACGTATTGGGCTCTATGACCTCAGCGTCACTGAGAGCATTGAAGGGATGATTTGTCCGAATGGAGAAACAGCTCCAGATGAAGGATGTACAACCTTCTCTGAATTCTCAGACTTCCCTGAGTTACTCCAACCATTTTTGTTTGCTCAATCGAGGGATGTTGTCATCACTCCATATCAAGAGGAATTGAGGTACATTGGCGTACACAAATTCATTCCTGGTGTTCCGAGTGCTGCTATGGGTTCCTCTCTAATCATTTCAGAAGAATCGTGGAGAGCATTCGTTGGAGATGAAAAAGCAGATACGCACAACTCGACAACTTGGATCATTCATCTTCCTGATATTGATGGAGATGATTTGAAGGCACTCGCATCAATCATTGAAGCGGATTCACGAGTATCGAGCACAAACGATTGGGAAACTGCCCACGAAGCAGTCGAGCGAGATGGGGGCCTCATCTTTGGAACACCTGGTCTTCTCTCGTTACAATTCGTTGTTGCAAGTATTGCTGCAGTAGCATCAGCATTCGTTTTCTTATCGTTAGTACTCACACAGCGACAAAAAGAATTGGCGATTCTACAAGCGATTGGAGCAAGTCCGAATCAAATTATTCGACTTGTTCTGTTTGAGATTCTGTCTATTGTTCTTGTTTCGATGTTACTCGGAATCATTCTCGGAATTGGTGTCGCTTTCTCCTTTAACGGATTTTTCGATGTCTTCGGATTCATCTTCCAAATCTTTGGTGGGACGTCGACGGTGATAGAACGTGAACTGGTCTATCCATGGGTTCAACTCGGTCTAGTAACACTCTCTGTATTCGGAGCGGTTGTTCTCGCACTTGTTGTAACAACACGTCGAGCACTAAGCGCCGATCTCGCAAGTGTTCTCAAGGGGGAGTGAAGCATGTCAAATAATTCAACAAAGAAAAGCATTCTCGAAGCAGATGGGCTCTATCACGTGTATGAATCAAAGGCTGAGGACGGAAACGTCGTCGCTCTACGTGGTTTATACATTAACATGAAAGAAGGGGAAGCAGTTGCAGTCGTGGGGCCTTCTGGTTCTGGAAAATCAACGCTTCTCAAATGCCTTGGTGGATTGATGAAACCGAGTGCTGGTTCTGTAACACTCGATGAAAACAACATGACACGGTTGAAAGGAAAAGAACTCGTTCGACTCCGTCAAAAGACCGTTTCATTCATCTTCCAAGATGGAAACCTTTTGCCTCATCTCAATGCAAGAGACAATGTGGCTGAACCGTTGCGAAATCAGGGAGTTCGTTCAAAAGAGGCACTGAAAAGAGCTGATGAGATGCTGGAACGATTGAGCATGCCACACAGAGCAAGAGCACTGCCAAAGATGCTCAGTGGTGGAGAACAACAACGTGTGGCAATTGCCCGCGCTCTTATCACAAATCCAAGGCTTATCTTGGCAGATGAACCAACAGGTGCACTCGATCCAGTGACAGGACGAGCTGTTCTTGATATCTTTAAGGAATTGAATGAAAAAGAAGGCGTATCTTTCCTAATTGTAACACACTCGAAAGAAGTTGCTGCGTTTGCTAACCGAAGTCTTGAACTTCGAGACGGTCGATTCGTTGCAGAACATGGAGCAGAAATTGATGTTGAAGATTTGACTGAAGGAAGAGAGCTTCTCATTGATGACTTAGGAACTGTGACCTTGCCTCCAGATTTGCTGGTGCGAATAGGCGGATCAGGTCGCTATTCTGTTGCACTTGCTGAGAGTGGAATGCTTACCTTACAAGGAGAATCATATTCGACAATCGGTGAACTTGTCCTCTCTGCAACATGTCCTGCTTGCAAGTATGATTACGGCGATAGTGATGAGCAGCAATGCCCATCATGTGGTTCAAGTCGACCAATGGTGGAGGCTTCATCTTGAAACAAATCGTCTCAGTCTTGAGTTATATCGAAGGAATTTCTGCATTAATTCTCTTTGCAGTTGCAATGCCTGTGAAGTATATTGGAGGAGATCCATCGCTCGTGTCTCTTGTCGGACAAATCCATGGATTTCTTTTCTTAGCCTTCCTTGGAGCCCTTTTCTACGGAGTTGGACGACACTGGAACATGACCGCTCTGTTTCATGGATTCATTGCAGCAGTCGTCCCAGCAGGGCCGTTTCTGTTCGATGGAATGCTGATCAGTGGCGAGTATGACCTTGAAGAGAAATCAAACTGATTTGACGCCTTGTGGCCATAATACGAGAATGAGAGTTTTCCCTCTTGTTTTCGGCGTATGTGTTGATTCAGGATTCATCCAAACAATCGATCCTGTTGGATAGGTTCCGTCTTCATCCCATACTTCTCCTTTGAGTACAATGTATGCCTCACCACCAGGGTGCATGTGAGGCATGAAGGCATCAACTGTAACTTCAGAATCAGCTTCGTAGAGGACAAGTGAGGTTTTTTCTTCTCGCTTGAGTTTACCCAAACGTACACCCGTTTCGAAATCTCTCCAAGAGATGTTCTCTTCGAGCCAATCTTCGTCGATTGAAAATCCGAGCCATTGCGACATGTCGTGTGTAAAGACCATGTCAACCCCAATCCATGCTCTTTGATGATATATTCGGTGATAGAGTCACGCATCAAGCCATGCCGCTCGCTTCATCCCAGTATGTTTGGATTTCAGTTGAATCATTGAGTATACCGACGTGAGTTTTTGTTACTTCTCCACCTGAGTTGACGAACATAACCGTACCTGGTGCTGTGATTCCAAGTTTTTCTCCTGGCTCATGCCCTTTCATGAATGCATAACTCGTAAGCGATACGCCACTCTCATCGCCATCATCATCGAAGGCGTCTGCTGAATCATGCCACTCAGATAATGTAATCCCGCTAGCATTTTCCACAGGATCAGTGGACATCACCAAGACAGTAATCTCAGGTAGAGTTTCCCAAATGGAATGCATACTTGTGTAACATGGGTTATTGCACCATTCAGCAGAGAAAATCACGATGAATGGATTTCCGTCCATTCGTGTGTTGTTATACACTTCGTCATTATCAGCAATGGCTGAAAATGTTGGGAAAACGACTGATTCATCACCATCATCAGAAGTACAACCTGCGAGTGGTGAAAAAAGAAGAGATATTGCCAAAAGCGTCCAAATTTTGCTCATGGTTAGTATCCGGAGTTTCTTTTATTGAAATGTTTGCCCTTCATGTATTCCCATAAACCAATAAATCTTCATCTACGAGTAAGGCCATGAGGTCGAAAAGCGTACCACTCATCCTGGTCGCAATTTTACTCTTTTCCTCCCCTGTTTACGCCGATGAAACAACCTCTACGGCCTGTGAAGAAGTAGGTCAATCCACAGAAGATCGAGTTGGATGTCTTGATACGGATGGTGATGGATGGTCCGATCCTGATACAAACTGGAATGAAACGATGGGCGCAGATGCGTTTCCAAATGATGCAAGTGAATCACGAGACCTCGATGGCGATGGAATAGGCGATGTTGCCGATGAGGATATGGATGGGGATCTGAGTCCAGATGATGTTGATGTATGGCCCGAGGATTCAGGCATCTGGTCCGATACGGATGGGGATGGTTACGCAGATCAAGGGTTACATGCGAAATCTGATAATTGCCCATTCACCTATGGCAAGAGTAGGTATCGACTAAAAGGATGCTCAGACATTGATGGAGATTTCACTCCAGATATTTATGATGATGATGCTGATGGGGATGGGATTCGTAATGAAATGGAACGTGCGGCTTCGTCCGGTACAATTCTATACGATCCTTTCAATGCAGCCTCAACACCTCTCGACACAGATAAAGATACGATTCCAGATGTCCTAGATGATGACAATGACAACGATGGTTGGCCTGATGATGTGGAACTTGATCGCGGTTCAGACATTTATGATAAAAAAGAGACTCCATTCAATCTTTACTTTGATTCCAGTACTGGATTTTTCTATTCAGGCGGTTTGTCAGGCGATTCCTTTAGTTCCGAATACGATGCTGAAAGTATTGAAATTTCGTTATCTGCTCTTAGTGAAATTGTCTTTGAAGAATTGGTTATTCCTTTCCTTCTTGTTCCGATTTATTTTGCGATTTTCTTCGCTAGGCGCAGCGAATACAAGAAGTGTCTCGCAGAGATTGAGGGGGCTAAGTCGTTGAAAGAACTTATCGAATTGGAGAGTAAGGTCAATCTTATGGTTAAGGAAAAGAAGATCAAAGTGTACCATGGACTTGTCTTACGTAATGCCTTAGAAGAAAACGAATCAAAATACAAGTCAACATCCATGTTCCTTGGTGAAGAAGAGTAGGCCTGAAAAATCCACGAACATCCCAAACCATGGCTTACGTGAAAATAAGTTGCCGAAGTATTATATCCCAAAGTTTAGGTATATCTAATATGGACATAAAAGAAATAACCGAAGAGAGTGCTTGAGATGGATCAATTAAAGAAAATCCTTAATCCAAAGATTTGGCTCATCCTCACCGCTCTAATCCACGCAGTAGTAGGGGTTATTTTAGATACGGATTGGAGTGATGACCCTCAAGTCTTAATTGGTGGTTTCTTATTACTTACATCTGTGACAATGTTGTACACTGCTTTCTTTATGCATGGACAGGAGCAAGCAAGATTGGCAGCGGTAATCGCAGGTCCTGCTTGGGTATGGTTCGTTGTTTCTTGTGCTATGGGTCTTACTTGGCAAATCGGTAGTGGTGATCCAATGGAGATGACCTTTGCAACAGCCATCCCTCCTTTGATCATTTGGGGATTAACTGCTCTAAGTGGTCTGCTGCACGGTAATTTCCAAGAAATGATGTCAGGAACCGATGCGGTTGCAGAGGCTTCTGAATAAGCAATCAGATCCAAACATTGTTTGATGCTGTAAGCTCGCTTTCAGCCTCTCCTGTGTTAACAACGCCACATGGTTCAATGAGCATCACTTTGCACTCTTCGTGAGCGTATGGTCGATGTTTCACACCTTTTGGTACAACATACATTTCTCCTTGTGAGAGCTCCATTGTTTCTGATTCAAATTCGATGAACATCGTTCCCTCGATAACGAGGAAGAATTCATCGGTATCACCATGATCATGCCAAACGAAGTCTCCCTTCAATTTGACAATTTTAATTTGATAATCGTTGAGTTCCGAGATGATTTTTGGAGTCCAATGCTCCGAAAAGAGAGAGAATTTTTCTGAGAGATTTACTTTATCCATTTCCTTCCACTAGTTATCACCAACAGGAATGTACTGATTGGTTTTTCCCGTAAATTACGATGTATGGGTATATATCTCACCATGAAGACCCGTTAATATGGGTCGAAGGGGATTGATAGTTTCCTTGATGTTCCTTTTCTTGATTTCATCATGGACGCCAGTCGTTGAAGATGCCCTTCAAGATCTCCACGATATTCAAGAAACGTTATCCAATGATGTGAATGGTTCAGATGATTACACCGTTGTGTATCAGTTGGACATCCCTGATGAGGCTCAATACAACAATGATCCAGTTCCATATTCAGTAGATTCAAGTTTAACCATTGATTTCGACTTCGATCGAGTCGCTTACTATCTTGAATT
>CAXAHE010000093.1:0-6133 GCA_963968475.1 uncultured Candidatus Poseidoniales archaeon
CCAATGAATGCATCTTCTCGAAGATCACTCGCTTGAACGGACTCGTGCTCTCCAACACCCCACGACTCGGCCCAATTTGGCCCCATGGCGATGAGTGATGCCATTCCAATACAAGCCAAAAGACCGACTACGAGGACTTTTTTCCTGTAATCGTAAGTAAATTCACCCAACTTGTAGAATAGACGATTCTCTAAGAGTTTAGGATCAGTTACAGATTCCATGTGGTTGCCGTAGTAAAACGGTTTATCAAATCATGTATGGAGAACCCATTCACTTTCGGTCAGTTGGTTTACTTGACGGGCCCGGAAGGGGGAGAGTCCATGCACGATTCTTTTTCTTCTCCAAAACAAAAACATCCTCTTCATCAGACCCTTCTATAGATTCCAAATCAGAGTATAATTCCAATCCCCAATCAGAAAGCGTTGTTTGGTCTTGAGGCAATCCCACCTCATTCTCCTCATCGAACATTTCAGCATCGACTGCATGGGCATAAGCCATCTCGTCAAGTGCTTCAACTGCAATAAACATCGATTCTGGCAACCCTCCACTCAACGGTACGACATGGACGAATTCGTTTGGAAGACGGCCATCGAAATTAGAATAATAGGCCATTCCATCATCTTGCATAACAAAGTCGATTTTATACCAGCGATCGTCTTTCTCGATTGGTCTTGTACGTATGTGAACCAACAGCCCAACTTCTTCAGCATCATCTTTGAGATTTGCTTGTTCAATCATAGACTCAAACACTGGTCCGAGGAAAGCAAGCCCGTCATTTTTCAGCTCTTTTGAGTTGCGACCATAGGTGTACAACACCCGGTTTTGGTCGAAGTCTCGTCGGCAGACAATCACTGTGGCATCGGAATCTTGTCGCATGGAGATAGAGATATCAGTCGACAGTTCTTAATCATAATTCTAATCTACATCACAATGAGTGGATTTACAATACAAGTCTTCATGAAGAGAACTTACTATGGTGAATCATGGAACAAGCAATACTCGGCGGTGGATGCTTTTGGTGCGTTGAAGGCGCCTACAAGAGAATGAAAGGAATCGTATCTGCTTTGCCGGGATATGCAGGCGGTCAGCGACCCAATCCCACCTATGAGCAGGTGTGCAGCGGAAGAACTGGTTATGCAGAAATCGTTATCATTGAATTTGACCCCTCTATCATTTCATACTCGACTTTACTCGAAGTCTTCTTTACGGTACACGATCCAACCCAATTGAATCGTCAAGGAAATGATATAGGCACGCAGTATAGAAGTTGTATCATGCCAGTGAACAACGAACAGGAGAAAGTAGCAAAGGAATCAATTCAATCCTTCAAGGATGCCTTTAGAGATCCAATTGTAACAACGATTGAACCTGCTCTAAATCTTGTTGTAGCGGAAGTATACCACCATGATTACTATGCTAGAAACCCTACTCAAGGTTATTGCCAGATGGTTGTTGGACCAAAGATAAACAAGGTACGTAAGAAACTTTCACATTTGTATGAAACCACAGAATGAGACATCTGCAACGCAGAGTTGAAAGAGTGACCAGCGCAGGATTGAACATGGTCAATGGAATATTTCAACCACCAACCCCGAATAATGAACCTATTATGGGCTTCCTACCTGGTTCCTCTGAGCGTATTGAATTACAAGCAGAACTTGCAAAACAGATGTCAGAAGTTATCGAGATTCCTTGCATCATCAATGGGAAGGAAGTTTGGACAGGTAATGTTGTCGAACAGGTCATGCCCCACAATCACGGTCACGTTCTTGCAAAGGTTCATCTCGCTGGTGAACAAGAAGTCAAGGATGCAATCAATGCTTCACTTCAGGCTCACAAAGCTTGGTCAACAATGCCATGGGAAGCAAGAGGTGCAATTTTCCTGAAGGCTGCAACAATGCTTGCAGGAGAGCGTCGACATGAGGTCAACGCTTCAACTATGCTCAATCAATCAAAGACATGCCATCAAGCAGAAATCGACTCTGCGTGTGAACTCATTGACTTCTGGAGATTTAATGTCGATTACGCTCGAGCAATATACGAAGATCTGCAACCACCGATTTCTCCTGATGGTGTATGGAATCAAAGCGAAATACGCCCGCTGGAAGGGTTTGTGTTCTCAATTACGCCATTTAATTTCACGAGCATTGCTGGAAACCTACCGTCCTGTGCTGCTATTATGGGCAACACAGGCGTCTGGAAACCAAGTAGAAACTCATACGTTTCAAATTATAGAATCATGAAACTCATGATGGATGCTGGACTCCCTGCTGGCGTGATCAACTTCATTCCTGGAAAAGCATCGGTTGTCGGAGATATTTGCATGTCCCATCCAGACCTTGCTGGAATCCACTTCACTGGTTCAACAGGCGTCTTTAGAAAACTCTGGAGAGATATTGCAAACAATCTCGAAAATCTCCGAAGTTACCCTCGTATCGTTGGAGAAACTGGTGGTAAAGACTTCATTGTAGCTCATCCAGAATGTGATGAAGAAGCGCTTATTGTAGCTCTTTTGCGAGGTTCTTTCGAATTCCAAGGACAGAAGTGTTCCGCCGCAAGTCGTGCTTACATACCAGCCTCAGTATGGGGACGTATTGGAGCAAAGTATTGTGCTGAAGTAGGTAAGATTACTATGGGAGATGTCTCTGATTTCTCAAATTATATTGGTGCAGTTATCGACAAGAAATCCTTCGATAATATCGCAGGTTACATCGATCGAGCCAAAGCCGACAGCGGTTGCAAGATAGTCACCGGTGGAAACTATGACGACTCTGTAGGTTACTTTGTTGAACCGACAACAATTCTTTGTGAAGATCCGATGTATGAATCAATGGCTCAGGAAATCTTTGGACCAGTGTTATCCATTCACGTTTATCAAGACAGTGAATATGAAAACATCTTGAAAATTTGTGATTCAACTTCGGAGTATGCCTTGACAGGTTCTATCTTTGCAAAACACCGTGAAGACATCGAATTCGCAAAGGACGCACTTCGATTCAGTGCTGGGAACTTCTACATCAACGACAAACCGACCGGGGCTGTGGTTGGACAACAACCGTTTGGTGGAGCGCGTGGAAGCGGTACAAATGACAAGGCAGGAAGTCCACTCAACCTTATGAGATGGATTTCACCACGTTCAATCAAAGAAACATTTGCCCCACCTAAGAATTGGACTTATGGCTTCCTTGAGTGATGAGGCCATCTGCCTTTGGCCTCTAATGCATTCTGAACTTTTGGAGTAAGTAACTCTCCACTTCGATGACGAGCCGCCAGTGAGAGCAGATACCACCCTAAGGTCAAGATTGGCGTGGCTACAAGTAATGTCAGCGAGAACCAAACAACGAGATTACCCTCAGTTGCACCCCATGACCACCATCCTGTCAAAACGAGAGTGATGATGAGGAACATACGAGAAGCCTCACTTGGAGTCGACATTCCCCTGTGATCAATTCGAGGTGCGAGAAGTCGATTTGCCCAATTCATGTTCATATTAACTCCCTTTACCTTTTGAAGAACTGTTTTATTTCATCCGAATCCTTATTGGTAAGGTTCTCGAGGACCAAATCCGCAATGATGAGTGCTCTATGCTGACTGCTGTTTCCGTGAGGAGTGATGGGCGAACTGAGCGGACTTCCAATCCCATTCTTCATGTAGTTCCTACAACAAAGAACCATCATGCAGCCGTCTGGAGCCAATCAAGCTTCAACTCAGACTCTCAATCAAGAGTCAAGATGGCACAGTGTTTGGAGAATGCTTGGAATTGTGGTGCTCCTGTGGTTTCTTGCTCAATTCGTTGTCTTGATTGCAGCCGGATTCATAGACGGAGACCTTGATGGCGATTTCGGACCTTTGGATGGAACATTGATACTAGCAGGTAGCATTTGTTCTGCTCCGATGGTTTTGCTTCTCTTAGCGATTCGACGACCTAAACTCGAACATATCATCGTAGCACAACCTGATGCCTATGGCACACAGGTGCATTCGCTTCCAAATTCCCGCATTTTACAAACTCCAGTTCCAACTACAATGCGGCAATATATCGTTCGATCTAGGCACCCTCTGCGGGTGCCGATAGCTCGGCATCTGTGGATGCTTTTCCTCGGAGGTGTCATCATCTCAAGTCTTGCCTTCGCACCTCTTCTTCTTGATTCATCAAATGTGTACTTCCTACTGTTGGCTGTTTGTGTTGCAGTTCCAGCATGGCTTGTAGGTTTCTCGACCCCTGTTTTTGCTTGGTGGTCTTTTTCAGCGTCTCGATTTCAACTTACAACCAATCGACAACAAGGGGAAGCAATGCTTATCGCAGGCATGCTTTCGACATTTCCTGCACTCATCATCAATTCTTTCGTAACACCAGGAACAGTTCTTTTCTTGACAGGAGGTGATGTATCAGCAACAACTGTAGAATACATCACGATCATTATTTCGGCGCCTGTTGGCGAAGAGATATGCAAAGCCCTTGCTGTGTTAAGCCTGAGTAGTATGATCGATTCAAAGCGAAGAGGGTTTCAAGTTGGATTCACTGTTGGTCTTGGGTTTGCACTACTTGAGAATCTGCAGTACATTTTGTTCAGCCTATTCGCAGGAGAATTTGTCGCCATATCGTACGGTCTAACCGCTATTGTTCGAGGTATTGGTTCGATTCCAGGCCACGCCCTTTGGACTGCTTGTAGCGGCTATGCCATTGGTCATATTCTTGAACAGAGAAAGTTTGGTTCTCGACCAAAGTTCGATTCATGGGATCTGGTAAATCCTACGACTGGAGAGAAAACAATGATTTCCGCTAACCCATCCACATATCTCACTCAATCTTTCTTGGTTCGGAAATCTGAATTACAACTTCCTACATCGCTTCCAGTTATGCTCGCACTGGCAATGTTTGGGCATGCCTTCTGGAACGGAAGTTCGGTCTTAGTATCTCATCTCGCACTGAATTTACCACCATTACTCGGCCTTATTCTAGATCTCACTTGGATTGTTATACTCATCACACTCCTATGGACGGTTGGAAGATTCGTCATATCTTCGGCAATGGAAGAAGTCACAGCCAAGTAAATCGTTTCCTCAAGACATTAATCATACGCAAAGAACAAAACTATGATGCGCCGCAGTAAGGGTAGGGCTCATTATGAATTTTGAGGATGGTGGCTTTGTTTCAGGGAACATTGCTGTTACATCCGTACTCATTATTGGACTCATTGCGGCTTCATCAAAAGCCCGTATTCTTGACACTAAAGGAATCATTGCTGCAGCATTGCTTGGTTTGTTGGTCGGTTGCATGGGGCATTGGACGTGGTTGTTACTCCTTCTAGCCTTTCTCCTCAGTAGCCATATTGCCACAAAGTGGCGCTTTGATGAAAAAACTGCACGTGGACTGAGTGAATCTTCTGACGGTCATCGAGGCTGGATCAATGTAGCAGCAAACGGAGGAATGCCAGCCCTAGTGGCCATCCTAGCATTTGCACTCGATGATTGGGAGAATGGATTGTGGATGTTCGGGGCATCCGTAGCAGTTGCTACATCAGACACATGGGCCAGCGAGATTGGAAGTCTTGATAATCGGGTTCGAATGATAACGACAATGAAACCGTGCGAAGCTGGAATCAATGGGGGTTTTTCCCCTAACGGTCAACTCGCTGCTGCGTCAGGAGGCTTGCTCATTGGATTATGTTCTCTTTTTGCAGGCATTATCATGTTCCAAAATTCAGTCTC
The DNA here is from genome assembly GCA_963968475.1 of uncultured Candidatus Poseidoniales archaeon. Classification (GTDB taxonomy): domain Archaea; phylum Thermoplasmatota; class Poseidoniia; order Poseidoniales; family Poseidoniaceae; genus MGIIa-L2. Next base: position 5,713 of record CAXAHE010000093.1, read on the forward strand.
AGATACCGTGATGAACGCTGCAATGGTTGCAGGAATAGGATTCCTAGGATGTCAGATTGACAGCGTTCTTGGAGCAGTTCTCGAAAACAGAGGCTTCCTAACGAAGGGATCTGTTAACGCAATTTCAATCATATCTGGCGTACTTATCATGTGGCTGTACCTTGGCCAGCCAATGTGAAATCTTCCGCCGACTTCATGAACTGGCACACGCTCAGAGGGTCATGCGCCATCACCGTTTCATTGCATTCGGCCTCTTGGCGCTCTTTGTATCAAGCCTAGCCATAGGCGCTCAGGGTGCTCTGGAAAACGTCACTTACGAAGAAGGATACATCGATTGGGAAATGGATGTCGAGCAGAGATTGTATGTTGAAGGTGAAAACGCTGAAACGTCAGTACTGCAAAGAGCAAGACCTGATGCTAC
>CAXAHE010000094.1:0-6072 GCA_963968475.1 uncultured Candidatus Poseidoniales archaeon
ATGTTTCAACAGAGTGGTACAATTCTTCCATGCTTGATAGTGATATTGAAGGACTCTCAGAATCGGAGATAACGAACCAACTCGATGCTAAGGGCGCAGGTCTTGGAGATTATTCCATTGAACTTTCTGTTTCAGCAGCAGGTGATACTTGCACCACCAATCCATTAGGTGGTCAAAACGAAGATAATGGAGAAGACGTCTCCTACACAATCCAACTCATCGTTCTCGATTACACAATCGTTCCTTTCGTTGATATCGAAAACATCTGAGCGATACATATGAAACGAGGATTTTTTCCTGTGTTTGTTTTACTACTCTTCCTGAGTGGTTGTACAAGTGATGCTGTAATCGAGGAGCCTCTTGGAGAAGGCGGTCCAGTTGCCGAACCATTCCCTTCCTGGTCAAGTTCTTCGCACAATTCTGAGGAATTTAATGGCTCAATGTTTGAAAATGAGTCGTATGTGGCATACTTCTCAGCCCCTTGGTGTGCTCATTGTGAGGAAACCTTGGATGCTTATGATCAAACACTTCCAGAAGGGAAAATGATGGTTTTCTCTTATGATGGTCGAGAAGATTACAGTGATATGAACGGATGGCACAACAAAACTGAGACGAATCTTAACCGAACCGTCGATCGTCCATTTATGCTCAATCCTTCGTTAGCAGGGGAGGTCAACTTAACCAACATTCCTTTTGTTCTCTTTGTCAATGAACAAGGCTACGTTCATCATATCGAAATCGGAAGAATCACTGATGTTGATGCCATTTCTGAACTTTGGAATGGAACCCTTACTGCTACAGTTGATGATACTGGCTATTGGAATTAAGCCAGTAGTTTGTCAATATTGATGATTGAACTTACTCTTGAATCAATGAGGCTGAGCATTTGACTGAGCTTCTCTTCATTCACTGCTTCTACTCTCATGACAAGAATGGCTTCAGTGTTTGATTTACGGGCAAGATACCATCCTTGTTGCACACCATCTTCTGTGAATCGTACGCGTACACCGTCAATAGTGGATGATTCGTGATCATTGAATGCCTCGGTAATTGCAGCAACAATCTCCAGTTTCTTTTCTTCTGGACATGGGATTTTGACTTCACCAGTTGTTGGAAGGTTCGGTGCAAGTCGATTCAGTTCTTCACTGAATAATGCATCTCTTCTGGACCAGAGTTCGAGGATTCTTGCTGCATTGTAAAGTGAGCAATCAAATCCGTACCAACCACGGTCAGCCATGAAAATGTGACCACTCATTTCTGCTGCCATTAATGCATCAGAGTTCTCAGCAAGAACTCTCTTCATGAATGAATGTCCCGTCTTTGCCATCATTGGTCTTCCACCTGCTTCGATGATAGCCTTCTCAACATTCATTGAACATTTGACATCATAGATGAGCAAATCTTTGCCTTCTTCTGTACCTACCACATCATCTGCAAGAAGGGCAATAAGTCGGTCTGGATAAACGAAGTTTCCTTTCTCATCGACTGCGCCGATTCGATCACCATCGCCATCAGCACCTAATCCGAGTTCGTATCCATTATCGACAACTGCTTTCGCAAGGTCGACCATGTTGTATTCTCGAGTAGGATCTGCTCCGTGATTTGGTTCAGTATTGTCCCAATCACAATACAAGTCAATATGTTCTGCTCCAATCATATCGAGCAGTTTTGACATTGCAGGGCCAGGAACTGCATTGCCACAATCGACTGCGACCTTTACTGGACGAGCGAGTATTCCTGTTGAAGCGACGATTGCCTTGAGGTATGTATCTTCGTGAGGATGATCAATATGTTCTCCTTCTCCATCAGTAAAGTTGCCTTCTAGGAATACGCCCTTCAGTTCTTGAATTTCTTCACCTGCAAGCGGTAGTGTTCCTCTGCACATTTTGAATCCGTTATGTGTTGGCATTGGAAGGTGAGATGCTGTGACCATAACGCCACCATCAACAGGTAAGGTCCAACATGCATGGTACAAACATCCTGTTGAAACAATGCCTAAGTCGAGAACTCGAACACCTGAATCAACAAGCCCTTGAATGAGGTTTGAAGCATATCCTGGGCTTGATTTACGAATGTCTCTTCCAACTGCAAACGATTCACATTCGAGATATGTTGCGATTGCTCTGCCTAAGCGATATGCGAATTCATCAGACAACTCGTCACCAGATAATCCGCGAATATCGTACGCTTTGAAACACGATTCAGGCCATTCCGTCATGAAATGTGGTCGAAGTCCTTGTTTTCAAGGATACCTATCCTCTGTTATCTTCGAAGGAAGAGTGTAAGGGTCAATGATATTGTAACGAGAATGAAAAAGTGAAGGAGATATCCATTCCACCATGATGCAACTCCAAGCGCTACAAGTGTCGGAACCGTCATCTGGAGAAGCTTAGGCCATGTGAGCAAACCCTTCGGAGGCTCCTCCAAGTACGGTGTGCCTGGCATACGAGTCCCTCAAGATTGAACGCCTTGGACGACAATTTCAACAAGAGCACCTTTTGGTAATGCTCCTGCTTCGAATGCTGCTCGTGCAGGACGTACATCCATGTCTTCGACCCAAGCACCGTATACGTCGTTCATTGCAGCATAATCTTCGATTGTATCGAGAAGAACTTGAGCGAAGCAGATATCTTCTTTCTTGAATCCACCAGCAGCGAGCAATGCATCGATTTTAGCGAGTGCGCCTTTGGTTTGTGATACGATATCATCACCTTGATCTATCGAAATTTGTCCAGACAGCCAGAATTGATTTCCTGCTTTTACGCCTGGTGTATACGGTCCAAAGACCTTCATTCCATCCAATGTAATTGGTTCTTTCATAGCCCTGCTAATGTTTGGATGCTCATAGACATTAACCATGAGCGCTTGGCAAAGTTATGCGCACATGCTGGGTGTTTGACCATCCTGCTCATGTGCGTCTCCTCGCTCCTTTTCTGCGTTCAGGAACAGCAACAGATGTCATTGTTGCAACGAACAGACATGAAGTACGTCAATTGATGGAATCCAGCGAGGGTGTTCTTCCACGACGTCAGATAATTTGGGTTGAACGACCTGTCGGAAAAGGACGTCTTCGAATTGCGTGGAAACGAATGCGAACAGTTCGTCAAGAACTTAGGAAGGCAGCAAAGAGCGGGCATAGGTTCGAGCGAATTGTATCAGTAGGGGCTTCTCTTGAATTACGAGTTGCAAAGAAACTAGGTATTGCAAAACGATGGTACATTTCTGATACAGAAATCAATCATTTGGCTCATAAATTAGCAAAGAATGCAGCTACAGATGCTATTTTTCCAACCCATTGGGATGAATCGATCGATGATGGATGGATTAAAAAATTCAATCTAAAGAAGGTAAATATTCAACGATTAGATGGACTTCATGGTCATGTGCACTTACGGCCACAACTTCGGCCAGTACAGGTCCAAGATCCACCTTCTTTTGTTGTGCGACGATTGCAAGGAGATGGGATTCATGATTCAGATGAGGTTCTTGAACTTCCTCCAGAACTCCTTGAAGGGATTGAAATCACCTATGCTGATGAATCAAAGTATACAGGCGATCCTTGGCAATTCATTACAATGTTATCGCAACATAATGCCGTCATAACCCAGTCAGTTACTGTTGCAAGCGAGTCAGTCTTGATGGGAGTTCCAACTCTTCTCGTGAGTAATGCGAAGCGTGGTTTTCTCGACCGACTTGAGTCTGATGGGTATCCCCTGTTTCGTCTAACATCACAATCGGATGTTGAAGAAATCCAAGCTCAATTCTTTGCTGGTTTGTTTCTCACTGAAGCATTGGATTTGCCAGAATGGCCAGATGCCAAACAACAATTTGCAGAATTTATTGGTTCTGAATTGATTGATTGAGCCAAGTTTCAACGATTTCACCATGATCTCCAGCCAGAACAAGTCTTCCTTCAAGGATGTCTGCAATAGGCCAGAAACGAGCATCTGATGCATCATCACCACCAACAGGTTCACCCGTTGCTTCAACTTCATAGACAATGCTTACGATGTGCTTACGAGGATCACGCTCGGGTTCTCCCATGACCATGAGCAATACTGGATTGGTCCCGTCAAGATTTGCTTCTTCCTTCAACTCTCTGAGGACTGCATCTTGTGGGCGCTCGCCTTGGTCAACGAATCCTCCTGGGAGTACCCAAGAACCTACAGATGGTGGGAATTTTCTCTGTACTAACAAAATCTCATCACCTCTTCGAACACATGCATCAACTGCAAGTGCAGGATTGAGGTAGCCGAGACAAGTATCACACTGCACCATTTCACTCACCAAATCTACGCTTTCGCATCTGGTATGTTTGTACTGCTTTTAGCAAATCTTTTTTCTTGAATGATGGCCAAAACACATCAGTAAAGTACAACTCTGAATAAGCCATTTGCCAGAGAAGGAAGTTACTAATCCGCTCCTCCCCACTTGTTCGAATGACTAAATCTGGATCTGGCATCTCTGCAGTGTAGAGATGTTCAGAAACAGTCTCCTGAGTAATCGATTCGAGTGGAAGATCTCCCTTAGCATGAAGTTCAGCAATGTTTTGAATCGCTCGTATCATTTCCTCTCGAGCACCGTAAGCAAGACATACAGTGAACACAAAGTCTTGGTAATCTTTGGTTTCTGATTCAGCGTAATCAATTGCGTCATTGACATCCTTTGGAAGAAGATCACGATGTCCAATAATTTGGACACGGACATTGTTTTCATGAATTCGTGGGTCATCTGCAATCGACCTGAGGCCATCGATGTAGAGCTTGAACAATGTCTTCAATTCTTTTTCAGGACGATTAAGATTCTCTGTTGACAAAGCATAGACTGTAAACCAAGGAATTCCAAGTTCAAGAACCCAATCAAGTACTGCCTCAAGGCGTTGCTTTCCGATTCGATGGCCGACGTGTGTGGCTAGGTTTGATCTCCAAGCAAAGCGCCTATTCCCATCCATAATAATGGCAAGATGCTTTGGTTGAATCTCATGTTCCATGACTTCGCGAAACAGTTTTGCTTCGACCGCTTGGCCGAGAACATCCCCCATCTTTTCGCTAATTCCCATGGCCGTCCCGTTTCTTCCAATCCGTTCTCTTCTTTCATTGCATCCCTCTTGTCACAAAGACACATTGAATGGTGAGTTCTCGTGTGGCTGGGCATGGAGGAAGCATCATGGTGGCCACGCGGCCTTGCTCGTGGTTCGATTAACGATGCTCTTTCAAATCAAGAACTCATGACCAAATGGGGCCCATTAAATTGTTTTGATGTCACGAAGACGCTGGAGGCCTCTTGGTGGAATGAGCAAAATGATGGATGCTGGGGCTCGTTCTCAGAGTTAAATGTTGAATCAGTGAAACAAATTCAACAGCATGGAAATCTCACACTATTGCAACTTAATGACGCTTATTCTGCCATCGTATATTCAATTCCAACCAGTGATTCAACATCGATGTTAGCCCGGAAATCAGCATGGGCTAAGGCCTTGAACTCCTCATCAATTCTCTTACCAGTGGCAGGAATGACGCTCAATGGGAACGATGCAATTGTTGTCTTTCCACATTTTGAATTAACATATGACGCTGATATGAAGTGGATTTCAACGGAGTTTGGAAAAGCCCAATCTTTGCTTGAGCCATTTTCAACTCCAAACGATCAGAACCGTTGGAATCAACGATTGAAATCTGTAGAAGATGCTCTACGACCAAACACATTGTGGAGAGCTCCGCATACCAAGCACACAGTCGGTCTTCCAGCACTTCGAATACATCCCTCTTGGATTGCAAACACAGAGGAAAAAAGAGTCCTCATCCCCATGAATCAACGTGTAAGTGAGCGTCTCTTGTGCGGTGATGAACGCCTTCCAGCTCTTGCTGAACTCATACAAATGGAAGGTCGTTGGGTTGAGAATAATGGCTATGCTCGCAACGATATCGAGGAGATGCTCGGCTCTTGGTCCTCAGTAACTCCTTCAACTTGGTCAAGCAAAAAAGCACTCTCTACAGTCCTTGGTGGAGCATGGATTTGGCGTTACTATGATGTTCTCTTTTCTTATGCTGAAGCGGTACTTTATGACGATAA
>CAXAHE010000095.1:0-5928 GCA_963968475.1 uncultured Candidatus Poseidoniales archaeon
GGCGATAAAGAACCAAAGAATCCAAAACATTGTTGTCATATTATTCACCTCAGTCGCAGTATGTCAACCAGTCGACATAATCGGTAATGCCCTCTACGACATCATTGTTTAGAACAATCGGAATAAGTGGAAGTCCAACAGGAGCAGGTCCTCCTGCTTTTCGAACACCAGCATACTTGAATGTTGAACCGTTTGAACGGTTTCTGTTCGTATTCATCTCAAGAGCGGTTGTGTCAAATCGAGATGAGTGACAGATGCAGAAGAGTTTGGTTCCTCCGTCATCAGTACCACCCGGTGTCCATGAGTCATCCGTGTATTGGTTCGATACAAGTTGCCATCCAGGGATGCAACAAAGGTGAGTGCATCTTCCGAAGACCATGATGAGGTCGTCAGAAGGATAAATCCGCTCGTCTTGAGCTACCATATCTTCGAAGTGGCCAACATATTTCCCACTTTCATCGTAACCTTCCATCATGATGAATCGGGCTTTGTTGTTGTCTTCAGGTGATCCTTCCCACTTTGAACTTTCAACATACGTGACGACAACTGGGACGCCATTCCAAACACCTGATGCTCCAGAGGTTCCTGTGTTTGTCTTTGCAGCTTCTGCGACAAAGTCAGCCTTGGTCATTGTCTGTAGATGCTTAGCACCATACCATGCTGTGTCTTCTCTACCCTTTGCCCAGAATTTGACAGATAGGTCACCCGCAGTGCCCCCTCCCGGTGGGAGTAGGATAGAAGCGAACCCAAGGACACCCAATGATGCTGCAAGAACGCCTGTGGCCGTGTTAAATCCGTAGCGCAAAAATTGTCGTCGATTGATGACATTTGCAGCAACTTCGTGAGCACCGGCCTTTGATTCGGGTATAACTAAATCGTAATCTTTTGCCATAGGAATCACCACTTGTACTCCTTCCAGTCTTTCTGGTGTTCAGGAACATATTTGTTCTGAGAATGTTTTACGATGATGGTGTCTGGTATGATGAATTTCAGATAGACGAGCCCCATGAGTATGAGTGTTGTTAGGACCATGGCGAGATGGAATGCCATATTTTGCTGATCCCAATCGTTGGCTAGCCCGTAAATGAGGGAAAAAGACCAGTAGCAGATCCAGAAGATTCCCCAGGCAAAGAAGAACATGGTAAGGTAAGATGCTCCAGATGGTGCTAGGGAAGCGCTGACGATGGTACCTGATTCGGCAACGTTGTGGACGCCATGGTCGATTGCAGCATCCATTTGCTCTTCTGTAAGCTCAACGCCTTCCAAGGCAGTACGTGCATCTTTGACAGAGATAGATCCGTCAGCAACACCTTTCAGTAGATTCTCGATTGTATCGTCGTACATCACTGATCACCTCTTCGCATGAGTTTGTACCGTAGTCGAAGTTGGTTGCTTCGACCTTCGTAAGAAGTAGAAAATCCGTAGCGGAGCATGAGTCCTGCAAAAACAATGCACATGATGACTGCTCCGAAGCCCAGTAATCCAAGCCAATGCGCTCGAAGTTTGGCTCCCATGTGGTGGAGGTCTTTTCCAAGGGATGTTGGTTCGGGCGGGCTGACGTTTCCATCTCCAGCGAAGACAGTTCGTGTGCCTCGTGCTAGACTTTCTTCATCACCTTCGAGGAGTGCAAAAGTGAGTTGGTTCCACATATCTTCGATTTGGTTTCCTAAGCCGCCGTCGCCGTTAACACTGTTCCCAGTTATCCAGAATACGATTGTTCCTTCGCCTTCTGCAGGTGCAACCCATGTGAGTTCCCACATTCGATCGGATTCAGCCGCAGAAGCAGAAGTGTGCGTGAGAGATTGTTCGTCTCCTTGCCAGTTGTCAGCGCCAATCCCTGAAAGGACACCGCTTGAGACGCGCATCGAGAATCCAGCCGAGTATTGTCCGCCAGCATCTGGTCCGCCGATGATGTGGAGGTCTAGTTCGTAAGTTTCTCCAGCAGTCCAGGCGTATGGGACGCCATCGAGGATTACTTGAACTTCATTGGCAGGTACTCCATTGTGACAAAGACATCCTTCTTTGGCAACATCGTCAATCGTATCTGCTCCGTTTTGTTGTTGACCGCCGATACCTGTGGGTAAGGACGTGGCGAGCCCTGGTAAGAGGAGCAAGAGCAACACTGCGACGACGATAGGGCGTCGCTTGGTGAATGAGGTTGTTAGCATGGCTATACCCTATGGGTTCTCGACTAACAAGGACCCCTTAAACATTGTTGGTGAAGCGCAAGATTATTGTCCCGCAGTGTAGCGTTTTCACTTGATTTTTTAACAAAGCAAGGATTCATTGCTTCAACCTGCCTCGCAGAAGCATGGCCGAGACACCATTTGAGAACATCTATGACCTATCGACAGAACAACTTGAGCAACTCGATGAGGCTGAAGCGTTAATGATTCGAAACAGTCTGGGTGCTGCAGAAAAGCTCCTTTTGAATATGTTAGAAGGGGACAATGAATGCATTCCTGTACTCTCTAATTTAGGACACCTTTACGGGCGCCATCTCTCCGAATTTGAGACAGCAGTTCGATATTATGATCGAGTTCTCGGCCTAGAGCCAGATAATGCATGGGCTCGCGATGCTCGTCGACGTTACATGCGATTTATCGAAAAGTAAGGTAAGTTCAAGGGCGTTGTGCCCAAGGAGCGTTCATGGAGTCCTCCCAAATCCTCATTGTCGGGATTGGGGGTTTGGGATGTACATGGGCTTCTCGAGCACATGCCAGAGGTGGAGGTGCTTCTCTTCTCATGATCGATGCGGATGAATCCTTCCCTCAAACCGAAGATGGGCACATAATGAGGCTGGGGCACACTCTTGACCAACTTGGTTGCGCTGCATTACCTCCGCTAGCTGAGCAAAGAATGCGAGGCCTCGCTTCACGCACACGCCCCTTCTTGGAAAACGCTGAACTTGTTATTCTCGTAACTGGGCTGGGTGGAGGGACTGGAACAGGAGCATCTCATGAATTTGCACGACAAGCCAAACTTCACGGAGCGACTGTTCTCTCTATCGCAGCCTTGCCGTTTTCGCAACAACCTACTCGGCTAAAGATTGCAACCACTGAACTTCAACGTCTTGAACATCATTCTGATGTATGTGTGCAACTCTCATTGGAGCGTCTAGCGCGTCAAGCACGCACACGAGGCAAGGATTGGAGCATGGGCTCTGAATGGGTCGAGGATCTGGTTGACGGTTTAGTTCGAACATTGCTCTCAATGGGCCTCATCAATCTTGATCTCATGGACTTAAGGGCAATCGTACGCCAGCCTGGCGCCTCGACTATGCTGGTTGGTTCTGGACATCATGACAACTTGAAGGAACTATTTGAAGCCACAATAAAAGCTCCATTGGCTCCAATGAACGTAGGTGGTGCGCGAGGTTGTCTGCTCCAAATCGAAGGTGGACTGGGCATGACAATAGGACAAGTCGATGAGATTGCAACGGCGTTGACGTCAGCAGTCGATCCCGAAGCCCAAGTCATTCTTGGCGCCCGGGTAACTCCCGAACTTGAGGGGATCATCAGAGTTGTCATGCTGTTATCAGGGATCACAGACGACTAATCCAGAAGTTCGAGATCCTCTTCCCAGTTTGTTTCGTCACCAATGGATTCTGGCTTTTGGTTCCAATCGACCGGGTCGCCTATGCTGTCTGTATTTCCTTGATTGACAGAGGATTCTATTTTTTCTTCAGGAGCAGTAACCTCATTCTCAGGATCAGGTTGAGGTGGAATGTCGATTGATTCTACAGTCTCTTTGATGTCGAAATCTTTGAACATGCGATTTATTCTTGAGTCAAGTAAAGAGCGTTGTGCCCATACGACTGTTGCGACAACTAGGATGTGTCCTCCGATGAGTACTGCTGTCAAATCATCGAAAACTGAAGTGATCATTGCCACACTTCCAGCATATGCATATCCAAAGGCTACACCCCAGAATAATGCGTTATCTTTCGTGAAAAGCGCTGATTTTCGGCCATCTGCCTTGCTCGTTAGAGCCCATATGGCCATGAAAACAGTTAGTATCATCAATATGAGTTCTTCGATAAAGATAAGGGTATTTGATGATGCAGAATCTATGCTGCGTACGATGCTTAAAACGTGCCAAGTGATGAAAAGTTGAGTCGCATGAAACCACCGTTTTGCAACTGTGTGTGTTGCTGTGTGAGCAGAGGCTTTTTGTCGAAGACGCCAGGTAATTCTTACACTGATTCCAAACACAGCAAAAGAAGCAACATACGGCCATATGCTGAAGTTGTTGTTCCCAAGTCCGAATCTAAATGCCTCTGTGACAATAATCGTCATCGCTATCATCAGTGTAGAAGTTGTGACCAGAGATGGGATAGGGGAATGAGTTGAAGTATCCTTTAGATTTCCTGTCTCGGGTGTCTTGATAGAATTTGAGGTGGCATAAGCAAAAAACCATCCTTGTGCTGCAGCCCAAGCCACAAATAAGAATCCTAAGGCAGGCGGTATAATTGTTCCAATGTCAGATAGGGTATTGCCTTCGCCCATCGTAAGGGACATAATTCCCCACAAAAGCAAACCAAATGAAGTAGGTACGATTAAAATTTTAAATCGCTCTTTCATTGAATCAGCAAATGACGAATCCTCTTGTTTTTGAAATGTGATTAAGTTACGAAACACTTCCTTGTTGGATGCAGGTGCGAGCAAAATGTAGGCTGTCGAGAAGGCAATAAATCCGAAACTTGCTATCTGCTCGGATCCGACCTTGGCCATGATGTGGAGGAGGCTTGCTGCAATCACGAGAAGAATGAGGTGCGGAGCTGTTGATGGAGAGAGGAGACTTCGAATAATGGCCATTTTCGTAAGTGGCGCCTCTTCTTCCATGGATTGCCGTCAAAGTTGGGGTTCTTTAGGCTGTTTGATGTTCGTTTCCGCCATCCTCTTCAATCAGAAGTGCCACGGTGGGTCATGGCTCCTAAGCTGTCGAAAGCAAAAAGGCCAAAAAGACGTTGGATTGGTTTTTCCTTCCCCTCTTCAATTCAATCAAAGAAAGAACTTGAGAGCCATGTAAGACAGTTCCTTCCCGATACAATCCATTTCCGACTCTACGATGCGCACTTCTTCGGCTCAGAAGTTGTAGCGAATTTCTGTAACCTTCAGTTGATTAAAGAAGATATAGGGCTCGGTATTGTTTGTGTCAATTTAGTGGATTATGACCAGGTGCGTGATTCCTTTTTAGAACACTCAGGAGAAGAGAAACTGAATTCCCTCTCCTCCTCTGGAAAAATACGACTCGTACGGCAACGTTTGGGTCTTCCTAAGCCTAGAAAGAAATAGGGCAACATTTTCATTCTAGTCCTCTTGGAGTGATTTATGGCCGGTGGAGGGACTGCTCCCCCTTTGAAGATTAGTGACGTGTTTCTGCTGGTTGGCGTTACGCTAATCATAGGTACATTATTCATTCAAGAATGGGATCAACCCGTAAAAATCAATGGTGATGATGGGTCATTCGAAGGAACATCGAATTCATTCAGCGGCGATTTCCTCAAAATTGCTGTCAAAGTAGAAAATGAATCTGAAGTCAGAATTCAAATTTTTGAGGATGGAGAAGAACTCGAATCAGATAGAACATTGGTTTCCGCAGATGGTGAACTGGAGGTTGAACACGAATCAAAAGGAGGGGAATTAGAATGGATTGTAACTTTAGAGGAGGGCGTTAACGGAGAAATCGATGTTGACCTCTCTCGTGCTTACGGATTGAATTTCATCCCATACCTTCTCGGTTTTGCTTTTGCAGGATATGGTTTGTACAGAAGAATGAATGAATCGTCTGAACCAGAAGAAATTCTGGATGCAATTATTGAAGTTGAAGATGAGGCCAAAGAAGACTGAGGTCATCAGAGATATCTTTTGATTCTCCACTATCCGATTTAATTTGAAGTTCTCCTTCATCAGAAATACCACAAAC
>CAXAHE010000096.1:0-5892 GCA_963968475.1 uncultured Candidatus Poseidoniales archaeon
GTCGTAACAGAGATGTTTGCCTTCAATGGCGCCACATCTGCTGACTACTTGGTCGGTGTCGAGGCGAATATGACCATCGATCCAAGCAGTAACAATTGGGAATTCTTCAGAAGCGATGAACAACAGTTGTGGTTGGAATTTTATTCCTACTACACAGCTGACTATCAGCGTGGAATTTATTCAAACCCGATTCCATATGCGCCGGTAACATTCTCTTTCTATGGTGGATTATTTGGTAACCTCACTGAGCCAACCAACTTTACCAACTTTGACGGACTTGGCTATCGTGCCAACTCCAACGGATTGACCTCGGTTTCATTTGAGCAGGCTGGTGGAGCAACTGGTGTTTGGAAACAAGTACAATTCAATTCCACGATGGACAACGGAGCAGGTGTAGCACCTGGCGGTCTCGAAGAAATTATTTGGAACAGTAACACGTTGCAACACGACGTCGTTCAAGACTCAAGTGGACTTTCTGCTCAGTATGAACGTGTCAATACGAGTTTACCAGCAGGCGACTACAGTTATGTCGGACGGGTTCAACCTGATCTTGCCACTGAATACCCATTCCCATTCTTACACGGAAATGAAGATGAACCTCGTTCAATGCGTGTTATGCACAGAATGAACATCGCAGGAACAATGACGTTGGAAGGAACACAACCAATTTCATTCTTCGATGCAACCATCAACAACGGTGACGGGACATTTGGTAACTGGAGATACATGTATCACGGCCCTGCCCTGACCGCAGCTGGAATTAATTACAACGAAGTGTCTGCTTACAAGGCATATAGTACACTTTGGGATGGCAATGACGCTTCACTAACCGGCCAAGCAGTCAACATCATCGATTTCGTTGATGTTAACGCCACGCATTGGTTCATCACACTTGTCAACGGTGGAGATGGAAATCTACCTCCGTGTGGGCAAGTTGATCCAAGCGATCCAGATAGCCCAGTACGCTGTGAAATCGTTCCAGAAATGGATACTGGCACGTCCCTTGGACTCACAGGTGATGTTTCAAACAGAACTGAAATCCCATGGACAGTAGACCCAATTGCAGTTCAACTTGACAGAGACCGCAACGGTATCTTCAGCAGCGGTGGAGAAACACAATTCACTCAAACACCGAAATGCCAAGATGCACTTGGGAATGACATTCTCATGACCGTTCAAGGCGATGTAACAGAATGCCAGACAAAAGGTGGAACACAAGCTGTTTACGATTACAACTTCACTTGGGAAAGTCAATTCGCATCTGGAACCTACGGAATGCGCGTCGACTTTACTAATTCGGCGTATTACTTCACAGGTAATTCATCAACGCTTGCAACCACTGGTGCATACATTAACGTAACAGTCATCGGAACAACCGACTTCCAATTGACATCAATTCCACGTTTGTATCGTAACACGAACACATCAATCCAAGCTCGATTAATCGATAATTCATTACAACCAGTCCGCGAAGCACCAGTCAATTACACTTGGTCATTCGATGGTCGAACCGAAACCAGTTATACCGATACAAATGGATTCTTTGAAATGCCATTTAACATCACTGGAGATGACGATTTAGGTTCATTCACTCTGACGTTTGATTATGAAGGCACATCATTACTCAAACCGAGCAATGCTGTTCAACAGGTTTGGGTTGTTTCTCGAACCTTTGTTTCAGTAATCTCGACGGATGGTAATAGACGACAATCCGGAGATTTGTGGGACTTTACTGCTCAGGTGAAAGATGATAACAAGACATTCGAATACGATTCAGGTGGACGTGATCTCGACGGTACAACAGCGCCAAATGGCGGTCTCGTCGACGTCATCTTCGAAGGAACTGACTTCGATAACGTTCAACACCGCCAAGTCATTGCAACACTTTCACCATCTGCGGGTGTTATTTCATTGCCAGAAACCCAGCCTGACAACGCTCATTTGTGTTATTACGATGGAAATGGCGATGGATTCGCAGATCGTGATCTCAACCAGAACGGCGTTCTAGAACGTTTTGAAAGCGTTGGATGTTTGAAGGCCGATGTCAGTCCATTGAACCCAATTAACCTCAGGGAGGACCCAGAATCTTTCTTACCTGACGGATTCGGGCCAGTCAATGTTATTCTCCGATTCGAAGAATCACTGCCAAACGAAGGTTGTGAAAGTCTTGATGCGAGTTACCTCGGATTACAAGGGCAATGGGATCCATGTGCAAATGTACCAGGGAATAATCACTTTAGAACTGTGATGACATACAACGCAAACGGATTCTCTCTCATCGGAAGAACCCTTTTGTCTGTCGATGATCAGATTGTCTATACAAGCGAAATTGATACAGTTACAGGCCTAGTTGTTCCAAAGCCTATGGTTGTTACAGGACAGCTTAAGGATGAACTTGGAACCAATCTAACCGACCGTACAATTCGTGTAAGTTATGAGATGGTGAACGGTCAAAGCGGGCCAGTGAATTGTAATGCTGGCGTTACTGACAGCGATGGATTCTATTCAATTGCCTGTCCCCTTTCGGACGCAACTGCTGGTAAGACGAAGGTTACAGTCTCGTACTCTTCTTATGATAACAACGATGCATTCCGTTACGACAACAAGACAGTTCAAACAGAATTCGATGTATTCTCAAATTCAACACTTGATATCAACGAAGTAGGACCGTTTAAGTCCAGCGTCGATACATTCACAGTTGATGGAATACCTTATCCAGTTCTTTACTTGAAGGAATCATTCCACGTCGACGCTCTACTCAGCCAGAGTAACGGGCGCTCAGTTGGCGGTAAGTGTCTGAACATCTATCTTGACCCTGAAGAAAACATTCGACCTATTGCAACAATTCGCACAAGCGATCTTGACGGAACTGCAGAGTGGTTTAGTGGAGATCCTCTCCAAAATCCAACACTGCGTGGTGTCGAATTAACAGGCGGTAAGAAAGAAGGATTTAGAACTCTTCGAGTTGCCTTTGAACCTGACTTCAACATCCCTGGTGGTTGTGACAGAGACATCGAGAACGTTCTCAATGGATCGTTTGCAGAACTAGACGTATTGGTACGTTCCCGTGTCGATATGCAAGTTGAAACTACATGGTACAGAGGTGGCGAAGCAGGTGTTCCAGAGAATACGCCTATCATTGGCGAAGTAGCACTATTACGAGATCGAATTGACGTTGCGATTGAAGCGGAAGAGATCCAATTCATCCGCCAATATCGAGACGAAACTGGCGCATGGCAAACAATGCCTGGTGGAGTCAACAATTCGATAACAAACGAGCAAGGTATTGCCCGATTTGAATGGAATTTCGATGGACGCACATGCGACGGTGTTGAGTGTACTGGTGAATGGCAAGTTATTGCAGTCTATGCTGGAAGCACTAATTTCCAAGCATCTCAGAACAACATCACTTTCGCTGTAGACTACAAAGAAAAAGTTAGCGAGGAAAAAGCAGGCTTCTTCTCGCCAGAGAACTTGATGGCGTATGGAATTGTCCTCATGGCTCTGCTTGTTGCGAGTGCTCTCTACTATCGCCGAGCAATGAGCCGCAGACAAGTTCAATCTCTACGCGGTATCCTCACAGATACAATGATGCAGCTCGAAGCGAGTAATGAATACATCAAGATCATCTTTGATTGTTACAAGAATCTTGTCAAGCACTTCCGCAAGTACGGCTTCATGAAGAAGGTATACGAAACGACTCGTGAATTCGAAGCAGCAGTTCGTGCAGCATTCAACATGGTGCCTCCACAACAGCTTGATGGTTTCCTAACCATCTTTGAAGAGGCACGTTACTCCGATCACAATATTGGTATCATGCAACGCGATGAAGCAATCTCAACTCTTGGAGCTATCACTACCTCGATCACTGCCGCTCTCGGCGAAGACTCGTTGGTAAAGCGATACGAAGGCAGTGGCTTGTACGATAAGCAAACCAAGGCTGGAGAATTTGTTGCTGCAGACGGTACAACCCGTCAAGCAGGAATTGTTGAAGGCGAATCGACCGACTTTAAGATTTGAAGCGTGAACGAATCCCTGCAAGGATTAGCCTAGCCAACCTTCAAGGGTTGGATGCGCTCTCAAGTTATCATGGAAGACTGGAAGATACTCATCGACCGCGCTATGGCTGCAGAAACACAGAACACGATTGAAGCACACAAAATATACGGTGATGCAGTACGTTCAGCGCTTGCCCAAACACAAATGCTTCTCGGAGATTTGGAAGCAGCGCAAGTCATAGAGGCCTTGTATGGTGCTCTCGTAGCATACTCGCAACAAGTCATGCTTCGAATGAAAGCCGAAGATCCAGAAGTCGGTGGTGTCGATCACGCATTCCGTGCAGGCCAAGCCTATGGCGTCTCATGTGTTCTTAACCATCTCATCGATCAGCTAACTGACGTGGCTGGGATTACGGCTCTCGGCGCTCTTGATGACTTCTCAGATACACTCCATGATGAAATTATTATTCAAGGCCGTGCTGCAGGCTTAACTGTCGAACTGCTGGATGCAAAAGGCGAGATTCTCTACGATTGAACCTCTCCTCTCGCGTCGGTGGCTTCATAACCAGCAGGTAGGTCGCGAGAATGCCTCAAAGCATCGAGGGAGTCATATGAGCAAGCCAATACGAAAGACAAATGCAGATTTGGTCGAGTTAATCGGTCAACTGAAAGCCCAGTCTCGTGATACCGGTGTTGCACTATGGCGAGATGTTGCTCAGCGCCTCTCTAAGAGCCGCAAAAACTGGGCCCAACCAAACCTAAGCCGCGTAACTCGTTACGCCCCAGAGGATGTAACCATCCTTGTACCTGGGAAACTGCTTGGATCTGGTGAAGTCACAGGGAACCGCACCATCGCCGCCTACAGTGTCAGCACAAGCGCACGAGCCAAGATTGAAGCCGCAGGTGGGCGAGTTCTCACCTACGGTGAATTGATGAACGAAAACCCAAGCGGAAACGGGGTGATTATCCTTGGATGAAGCAACGACTTACGTCTTTGACGCCGATGGACTCATCCTAGGACGTCTCGCATCCACAGTAGCAGATATGCTTCTGAAGGCTGCACGCTCAGATCGTGATGACAAAGTTGTCATCATCAACTCTGAGAAAGCAATCGTTTCGGGAAGTTCAACTTCTGTTCTACAGAACTATCACGACAAATACGCATTGAACCATGCTCGCAAGGGGCCTTTTTACCCACGTATGCCAGACATGATTCTCAAGCGTACTGTTCGTGGAATGCTACCTTACCAAAGAAAGAGCAGTGGTCGCAGAGCACTCCGAAATCTACGTGTAGAAATCGGTTGTCCTCATCATCTTGCCTCAGGCATGCCAGAAGGCCATGTCGAAGGCGATGACAGCAAAATCCGCAAATCCATGCCAGAAAGCTATGTTCGTCTCGGCGACATCAGCGCAAGTCTTGGTGCACCGGCGCACCGATGGACCGGAGGTGAACAATGATGGCACGTAAGAAAAAGTCAGTAGAAAGTTCAGGAAAGAGAAAGACAGCGGTTGCACGAGCATCCGTCAAAGCAGGAAAAGGTCGAGTTCGCGTAAACAGTGAACCAATCGAAATCCTACAACCATCTCTTGCACGCCGTAAGGCAATGGAACCACTGATCATTGCAGATGCAATGAATCGCTTATCCAAGGTTGACATCAACCTCACTACCAACGGTGGAGGAATCATGGGCCAGACCGATGCAATTCGAACTGCAATTGCTCGTGGCCTGGTTCACTACAACGGTGGAGCAGAAGGAATCGACGAAGAACTTCGTGACGAGTACCTACGATTTGATCGTAGCCTCCTCGTTAACGATCCTCGCCGTAAGGAAGCAAAGCACCAACTTGGACGTGGTGCTCGTCGCAAGAAGCAAAAGTCCTATCGATGAGGTGA
>CAXAHE010000097.1:0-5803 GCA_963968475.1 uncultured Candidatus Poseidoniales archaeon
CCTCCACACATGGCAACAGATGAGGATTTAATCGAACGATGGTCGCCTGAAGTATCCTACGAAGGGCTTCATCAAACCGATATCGATGTTACCGGAGGTATCGGTTTGAAAATACAACGAGGCCTTTTGGTTGCCAAAAGCGGAGTTAGCGTTCATTTGATCAATGGCGAATTTCCCGAGCGTATTCTTAATTTAGTTCGTAATGAATCTTGGAAGGGTACGACGATTATAGCATAAGGTGTTTCGATGGAATTTGCAATGTATTCACTTGGGATTATTCTCGGATTTGCCATAATTCGATGGCTTACTGAGAATATTAAGTTCCATATCCGAAACAATTTCGTATGGGTTCACCATTGGATTCTAGCATTTGTCGCCATGATTCCATTGTTCTTTTTCGAACTTGATTACCCTATCCTTTGGGGGATTCTTACAGGAGTGGCTCTTGAAGGACTTGGGCGTAAGAACTGGTCCATTCGTAGGAAGTAGGACGCTAATCTCTTCAAAGAGAGGCGAACTGTCTATGTATTGGGTGCTGAAAGACAGGTTGGGGCTCATATGTCGAACTATGCATCAGGAGATGTTCCAGAAGCTGCTATTGATGAGCAGGCTGCTGGTTTAATGGCATCATCGACTGTTGATGAGACTCAAGCAACCATGATGGCGGAGGCCGTCTTACAGGTTGATGAGAACGATATTGTTGTAGGCCCCATAAGCAAGGCTGATAGTCACTACGGCTCAGGTTCATTGCACCGTGCCTTCAGTATTCTTTTGTTCGATAAGGACAACAGACTGCTATTACAACAACGTGCACACGACAAGATTACGTTCCCAAGTGTTTGGGCGAATTCCTGTTGTTCTCATCCACTTGCAAGTGCAGAAGAGATGGATGAAGAGAATGCAATGGGGGTTAAAATAGCGGCTGTTCGTAAACTTGAACAGGAATTAGGAATAGATCCTCATTCAATCCCTCTCGAAAATTTCCATTTCATAACCAAAATGAAGTACAGTGCTCGAATGAATGCGGAATGGATTGAGCGTGAAATTGATCACATACTCATGATTCAGGCTGATGTAGAAGTACATCCTAATCCAAATGAGGTTGCAGAAGTTCGTTGGGTTGACGAGAAAGAACTAGAACAAATGCTTGTAGCAGAAGATTCGGATGATATTATCGCTCCATGGTTCCGTTGTATTGCTGCTAGAGTTATGACTGAGGATTGGTGGAATGCTATTGGTGATGCAGATGCATGTGCAGCTCTTCGGGATGATCTGATTCATGATATGGGCGAGGTAACTCACATGTTACCTGGGGCAATTGGTGCAGATTTAGCCACGAGTTTGAAAGAAGTACGTCCATTCATTGAGCGTCGTATTGTCGAAAGTCTGCAAGCATCACGTCATGATCGACTCGCAGCAGCCATGCTTCACTTGATTGAAGGTGGTGGCAAGAGAATGCGTGCCACACTTCCATGGCTCGTTGGAAGAGCCGTTGGTGACACACATTCTGGTCTACTCGATATCGGCGCTGCAATTGAAACAATTCATAATTTCACGCTTGTTCATGATGATATCATGGATGATGATGAGATTCGACGGGGCAGAAATGCAGTTCACGTGGAATATGATGTTCCAACTGCAATCAATGCAGGGGATGCAATGTTAGCCATTGCTTTTGAACGTCTTGTAATGTCTGCAAACATTGAACTGCGCGACATCCCTTCACTCGTGAATCGAATTGCTTGGATGGTTCGTCGCGTGTCAGAAGGACAACAACTCGATATCGAATTTGAAACAAGAGACAGAGTCATCGAAGATGAGTATCTGGAGATGATTGAGGGTAAAACTGCTGTCATGTTCCAAATTTGTGCTGAATTGGGTGCTCAAGTAGCTGGAGCCGATCAAGAGGTTATCGATTGTATGTCGGAATGGGGACTTTCCGTGGGTCTATGTTTCCAACTTATGGATGATCTAATTGATGTTCTTTCTGATTCCAAAACATTGGGTAAGCCTACTGGCTCAGATGTTGCTCAAGGCAAGCAAACTTTGATGGTAATTCATGCTTTAAATCAACCTGAAAGTGAAGTCAAGAATAACTTACTTGACGTACTGGGGATGGGAGAGGGAGCCTCTGCTGAAATGATTCAACAAGGTGTAGAATCCCTGAACCAATTGGGTTCAATTGAATACGCTCGTGATAAGGCTAACCATTATCACAAGAATGCCCATGCATGTCTTGATCGTATTCCTGATGGACCGGCGATGCTTGCACTTCGAGAGTTGACTGATCTTCAACTCAAGCGCTTGAGTTGATTTCAACCACTTCATCAACACGGATGATTCCTTCTTGGAGGACTTGAGCATACCAACGAGTCCTCTGAGGATTCAACGTATGTGATAATTGCTTGAAGTCTCCATTTGTAAAAGATTCTTGAATTGTTTTACATGGTGGGGCAGGTGATGTAATCTCTAATTCAACATGCTCAAATTTCAATCGTATTCCTGGCCCAAGTGAGATCTCATCAATATCAATGAGTAGATTTTCTCCAGTCGAACCCCCACGTATGGGGTGCCCATCCTGTTGAAGGAATTGGAGAGTTTGATTTGATAGAATACAAACCGCTCGTTTTGGACCACCGTGATGTTTTGTATCGCGAATACGTTCTCCATAGACACCATTCAGACGTACGTCTATGGAATCAACAGATGGTTTTGGTACACCACCTTCCTCTGTGGCAAAGATGCCGAGGACGGATCCAGTCAACATGCTCAATCAGAGTAGTAAGATTCTGAGTTAGGCTCAGGCTTCAATCCCTTACGGGTACGGATTTGAGCAACGACCTTGTCGAACAATTGTGGAGGAAGCATTTCAAAACCAAGATTCTCTGTGTTCCAAACAGCACGTCCTTGAGAAGCTGCACGTATATCGTTGGAGAATCCGAATGTCTCAGCGATTGGAAGCACACCAATAACTGTTGTAACTTCACCTTCACTAGGCATGTCTTCGATGATTCCACGACGGTTGGTAACTTCACGAGTTACTTGACCTAGCCAGTCATTTGGTACTGAAACGAATGCTTTCTGCATTGGTTCGAGGATGATTGTCTTGGCTCGCATCATAGCACCCTTGAGTCCGTTACGAACCGCAGGGATTGTTTGTGCAGGACCTCTGTGAATTGCGTCTTCGTGAAGTTTTGCGTCAGTAAGACGAACAAACATTCCTTGAACAGGCTCATCAGCGATAGGACCCTTGACACAGACTTCGTTGAATGCTTCGATGATCAGTTCACGAGTTTCGTGAAGTCCTTGAATACCCTTGGTATCGTTAACAAGGACGTTGGTTCCATTGATAGCGTAAATCTTACGCATCAAATCTTTGTCCATACCGAGGGTTCCGAATTTGTTTCCAACTTCCTTACCATCATTAGGACGGACTGTACCTTCCTTGAATTCTCCAGAGCGTAGAGCTGCTACAACTTCAGGTGTTAGAGGTTCGACTTCGAAGAAGAAACGGTTGTGTCGGTTCGGGGACTTGCCTTCGAACGGACGGCCACGGTTGCTTCCTTGCAATCCTTCTCTGTAAACAACGATTGGTGGGCTGACGCTTACCTTGATGTTTTGTTCCTCTTCGATTCTGTAAACAGTAATCTCAAGGTGAAGTTCTCCCATACCAGCGAGCAATGCTTCACCAGTTTCTTGGTTTGTTGTGACTTTCAGAGATGCGTCTGACTTAGCAAGAGAGCGTAGAGCATCGATGAACTTTGGTAGATCTTTCATGCTCTTTGGTTCAACAGCGACTGTAACGACAGGGTCTGAGTAGTGGCGAATTGCTTCGAAAGGAGTGAAATCCTTGTCACGTGAAAGTGTCACACCGGCAGCAGCACTTCGAATACCTGTTAGGGCTGCAATGTTCCCTGCAACAACCTTTGGGACAGTAATTCTGTCTCCACCGACCATCATACTGACTTGCTGGACTCGCTCTGCCTTGGATGCTCCAATAGCATAAACGGATTCACCTTGAGAGATTGAGCCAGAATAAATACGGCCGACTGCAACTTCCCCTGCGTGAGGGTCCATCCAAATCTTAGTGATCATCATAGCGAGTTCTGCATCAGGGTCGCAACTAACCATTGCCTTTCCAATTGTTGAGTCAAGGTCACCGGTCCAGATATTCGGGATACGGTATGGCTGTGCTTGAACTGGGCCTGGGAGTTTGGTAACTGCCATGTCAAGAAGTACTTCGTGAACTGGCGCTTTTTCTGCAAGTTCCTTCTGGTTCTCGTCGTTACAGTATTGGAAGATATCGGTCATCGATACTCCTGACTTCTTCATGTATGGAATCGTAATTCCCCAGTTGTGGTATGCACTTCCAAAAGCGACGGTTCCATCCATGACGCTGACTTGCCAGGATTTCTTGAATTCTTCTGGAGCGAATTGCTTAATGAGTCGATTTACCTTGGTAATTGTCTCTTCGAATCGCTTGAGCATGTCCTCTGGTGTAACTTGCAATTCATTGATGAGTCGATCGACCTTGTTAATGAAAAGAACAGGCTTTACCTTTTCTTTCAATGCTTGACGAACAACAGTTTCGGTCTGAGGCATTGGGCCTTCAACAGCACAAGCCAGAATAAAACATCCGTCAACTGCACGCATAGCACGTGTTACGTCTCCACCGAAGTCAACGTGACCTGGTGTGTCAATGAGGTTGATGAGGTAATCAGTTCCTTCTACAGCGTGAACCATAGATGCGGAAGCTGCGTTAATGGTAATTCCACGTGCAGACTCTTGTTCATCGAAGTCGAGAACACGAGCAGCACCTGCGAGGTCGCTTGACATCATACCTGCACCTGCAATGAGGTTGTCAGAGAGGGTAGTCTTCCCGTGATCAATGTGCGCAGCAATACATAGATTGCGAATTTGCGGTAAGATGTGCATGACTTCTGTAGCCTTTTTGATGTTGTCTTCTTTTCGTCCCATGGTGTCCACCTGTCTGGTTCAATTCGCCCACTTGAATGGGGTTCTTAAGTGAGTCGCAAAAGTTCCACGGAATTCTTCCGTGACCTTGTCGACTTCATCGTGCGGAAGCAGCGATTCTCTCAACTTCTTCTCTCTTAGAAACTGCGTACGATGTCGAGTCTCCTTCGGAAGCTTTGTTGAGTTCGTTAATGATGCACTGCTTCAAGGTTCTCTTTGATTTGTGAGTTCCTTGTTGTGCGCCTTTTGCAAGATTCTTGAGTGCGACGTCGAGTCTGCGTGATGGTGAGGAGTCGACAGCCTTAGGTTGTGATACTGCACCGAATTTGATACGTGTAATTTCTTCCATAGGGGCTGCATGACAGATAGCATCAACGAAAACTTGCAATGGGTTTGTCTTACGTCGCTCTGCGATAGAGTCAAGCGCAGATTCAAATGCCTTCATTGCACTTTGTTTCTTACCGGTGTAAGATCCAGTTCTCATGAGTTTGTTGATGTAGCGTTCTACAACGCTAAGTTTGGATTTTCCGAACCACATGTTTGCGTGTCGTCCGCCAGAGTGAGGTACACCGACAGTTGAGAGGTTGACATATGGTGCAAGTCCCGGGTCGTTGCAGGTTACTTCTGCAGCATCCCACTTTCCGAAAACTAACGTTCCGATTCCAGCGATTGGTCGTTCGTCTACTACGATTTCTTCTTCTGTCATCTTCAGCACCTCAGCGTATAGGCTTCTCCTTTCGGCCACGGACCATTTCATCGAGTGAAACACCGTTTACTTGGATGACCTTGTATCGGACACCAGGAATATCTCCGTATGAACGACCCATGC
>CAXAHE010000098.1:0-5774 GCA_963968475.1 uncultured Candidatus Poseidoniales archaeon
CCAGAAGACATGACTTGGCAAATGGAAGAAATCGGAAGTGATTGGTCAGGCGATGGAGTAGTCAACGGACTGGGTGGTTCAGTTACACTCACAAGCCCACAATACGAGGAAGCATTGCATATCTCAGGACTTCCAACATTGCATGTTGATGTTACAACTCAAGCGTGTAATGGGGGTCAGATTTTTGCCACTATGTATGATGATACAACAAACCTACGGCTCGGTCATGCAACCATGGATATTCGTTATCGTGATGGTGGATTTGAGGCGAATCCTGCTGCACCATTTACAGGATATACGATGTTGATGGAATTCAATCCAATGGATGTCATTGTCCCCGCAGGACATTCACTGCGGATTGAACTTACAGAAGCTGGAGAAGATTATCTTCCTGGCCCTTGTGCAACAAATCCACTCGGTGGATTATCTGTTGATGGAGGGATGATTGGCCTTCCCTTGATTGACCGCCCTGTCAATGATGAGGCTTGGTTCCTTGCTCCTGCTTGGTGGGAGCAACAGCCAATACCTGCTTGATCAATCTTCGTCGTCTTCTTCGTAAGGTTGCCAATCTTCTTGGCCTTCTTCTCGGAACCACCAATAGCCATCGTCATCCTCAAACCATTCGGTTCCATTTTCGTCGATGGAGTAATTTTCATCATCTTCATCGTCGTATTCTTCTTCGACAACAGCAGTTGGGTCAGCGAGCCCAGATTCACTGGAAATCATGGCCTTGACATTTTGCAGTTCATCTTCGTCATCAGTAAAGACTCGATTTTCTGTTCGGATTTCAGCTTGGTGATCGCCCGCTTCAATCGCTTCATCTGAATCAGCATAGAAGTCATCAGTCATTCGAGCTTTGAAATCTTCGAATTCGTCACGACCAAAACTGCCTGTAAATTCTTTACCAGAAGAGGACATCAAATCATCAAGATTCTTTCTTTTTCCGAGATTAAGATCGGGTGAATCCGGTGCATCACTGGAATAAAATGAATCCTCTTCCCCAAATTTAGCGAAGGAACGACCTTTGGGGTCGGATTCTTCGATAGCCTCGATGACTAAGTCATGTTCATCCTCATCAATCTCTTCGTCTTCGTAAGCAGTTCCAACGACATCAACCAGTTTGTTGAGAGCACGGGCGAGTTTCTTATCATCGCTGCCATGCTCTGCAGAGAGTTTCTCAACTTGCTTGAGAAGGCGTTCGTAAGGAGTCCCAGTAAGAGCGCCAAGAAATCTTCCGAATCCCCCTCGTTTCTTCTTGGCCATGAGACTTGCTTGTGTCGAGGGGCTTTCAAAGATTGTGCTTTTTTGCAGTTGATTGATGAATCACCGATGCTTCGGACGTACGTGGTCGAAACCTGGTTAGTAGAAGCGATGCGTTCTTACAACGCGGAATCGCATGCTATGAGGCATTCCTATGCGGCACAACTTCACCTGACGGGCCCCTTATTTCGAGACCTTGTCATATGGGCTCTGCAAGCCTTACCGGATGAAATTCTAGTGGGATTAGATGTAAATCCGGATCGCAGACATATCGAAGAAGTTCAGAACGCATTCGAAGGCGATGAACATGTTTCAAATCTCTTTGGCGGACAAGGCTACGTCATCAAGGAAGCGCACGTCGTGAATCGAGGAGATTCCTATTCAGTCCACCACCTACCAGAAGAATGGACAGATGACCTGTTTTCGGGACAACGCGGCTCAAGAGCAGGGCGTTTTACACATTGGTTGCATACACATCCAAATGCTCCAGCAATTCCAAGCGGCCCTGATACAGATGCGGCTCAAGATACAACTGGTGTCGACATGATTCTTGGCCTTCGGTTTTCACCTGAAGGGCCTCTACCTTGGTTTGATGGTGTTGACGGAACCATCAGAAGTTTAGGAAACGAACATGCACCTAAGGCAAGAACATCTTGGTTTAGTCGTAAAGAATTACCAGTGTTAGGCGTTGCACCAACAGGACATTCAATCCATGACATTCAGTTGATTGCATTCCACAAATCAGGCTTAGGCGTCAATGTTCTTCTCATTGATGAGAGTGGCTATCCCTACGGGTGGGATGAAATCATTCAATCGGATACCAGTGCATTGTAAAAATCTTCGAGTCGCTCTGGGTTAACTCCGAGATCTCCAGCGCCCAATCTGGATTCAGAGTGAAGTTCTATCTTTGAGGAGTTGTCTCCTTCTGCAGTAATCAAGAGAACGACATCGTCAGGGAAAAGCCAAAACGAGGTATGTTCAACAAAGTGAACAAAATATTCACCGTCATTTTCTATTTCAAAGAGGATATCTCCCTCTTGGTCATCAATATAATCCAAAGCGAGTGATTTTGTCTTTTCAAGCGATTGATCTTCAAGAATAACTGTTGTGACTTCCATTCTGTGATAATCTCCACCGCCAAGATGAGCACAGTTTGAACTCGAATCAGAGCAACTTGGCATCTCTTCAATGGCCTGGTCAGGAGCTGCTGCGAGAATCCATACTTGGACTAAAAGCCACGGTGAAAGAACAAGGAATACCCCTAACAATGCCTTGGTCAATGTATTCATCAAGAGCCCTCTATGGAACCCCGTTTGAACTCCATCCTCTTAACAAGTAGTATTCTTTCAAACATGCTTCCTCATCATCTTCATCAACAAAAGAAACCATTCCAGCAGCAATACCAGCAGGTATAGGCTCGTTACGAAGTCGCCATGAAAGAAGGTCAGCCTTACGCGGTTCAATACCGATACGATTCCAATGCTCTACATTCCAAGTACGAGCTAAATTCCATTGGTTCGATGCTCTTTGCATCAAATCACTCCAAGTTGCTGAATCGCCTGTAATGGCATTCCATGCATCGAGCATAACAGAATCAGGGGTCGCTCCTTTTGCAAAGGCACACAAAATCATAGAGTCACGAATGACGATGCTGTTTTGACTTTCAATCAATTCATCCATCAAATCTAAAGCCGACTCATCAGGAAGACCTGTCGGTTCTTTGTACCCTGCTCGCATGTGAGAAGCACCGACATTTGCAGTCATGTATGCCATAGCGTTGCCTCGCTTTCCACGAGGATCCCAAGCGGGTAAATCAAGACCTTTACAATGGGCTGTTAGTCGAGTCGCTGGATGGCCTGTTGCCTCTTCAACAAAAGAAGAAAAGGCCACTGCACCTGCTGCAAGGACTGAGAACAAATCCCCATCTCCAGGTTGAGAATGTGCAAGCATAGCAAGAGCGAGTGGAGGCAATTCTGGTACTCCGAATTGCCAAGGGACGACATCTCCTTGCTTGTATCTGCCGAAATCAAACGGCGCATGGAAGTGGTCAGACCAGTCTTCAGGTAGCCAATTATGCTCAACTAATTCACATACAATGGAGAGAGCTGCTCCCGCAGAAATAGTGTCGAGTCCCAATCGATTACAAGCATCATTTCCGTCCATGACATCCAGTGAACTCGTAAGACCAAGATTTGACCCTAACATTGCCAGTGTTTCATATTCAGGACGATCGACGCGATCAAGATGGACTGGTCGTTTTCGTACTTTCACTCCATCGATTGTTGGGCGATCAGCAGCCTCACAAGCGATTGGACAAGGCGCACAGCAAGCAGATTGTTTTGCATCAGGTAATGATTCATGCCAATGCTCTCCAGATAATTCATGAGCATTGAGTTCTGTTCGAACATCAACTGTTGAAGTCCCACCTCGCACTTTAAGTTGAGAGAACTCAGGTATTGTTGCATTTGTAGAACTGTAATTCGCAGTCGGCATTCGCCCGTTTTCAGACGCATAGATTGGGCCTCGACTGGTTCCAAAAGAGTAGAAAGGATCACCTGAACGTCTCCTTAAGCCCATTTCTTGTCGCTGTACTTTCACTGCAGAAGTTAGACTTGCGTCGCTTGCGTAACGAATGTGTTCCTTTGTCGTGGATTTTACTGTCACTGCTTTGAGTCCTTTGAATCCAAAGGCTGCACCTGTACCTCCACGACCTGCAGCTCTACGCCCAGCAGTAAGAGGACTTGCAATTCGAACACCGTTTTCCCCAGCAGGACCAATGGAAAGACATTCACCAAGGTCATCGAGTTTTTTCTCAACATCCCATGTCGTCAATCCTTTCAGTTCGGCCGCATCATGAAGTTCAGCAGAGCCATCCAAGATTTCCAAACGCATGAGTGAATCACTCGCTCCAGTTATGAACAAGCCATCCCAGCCAGCTTCGCGAAGAACATGACCAATATTCCCTCCGATGTACGTATCGATGTACAAATCGGTGAGAGGAGAACGCGTGACAACAACCGCCCTTCCAGAAGAACCCACTTTACTCGCCTGATAGGGCCCGGTCATGAAAAGAAGTGGAGAAGATGAATGTCTGGAAGTATCGATATTCTTGGTAACAGGATGCTGCAGGGAGGTCGCTTCGGAATAATCGGTTGTATCCCATTCAACGAGCAGACGTGTTGCAAGGCCTTTACCACCCATACTTTCCATTAACCATTCGTGAGGGATGTCTCGTGTTTGGACTTCCTTGCTGGTCATATCAACCCACAGGACACGTCCCGGAAACCCATCAAATCGCCAAGATAATTGCATTTATTCACCTCATCCCATGATGCGCTTCCATGAGCCATGTTGGCACTCGTAAATCATTGGGACACCTGTTGGAACTTCTAAACCAAGCACTTCCTCTTCGGAAAGTCCTTCAAGATGCATGATGATGCTTCGAAGAGAATTTCCATGTGCAGCAACGAACAGATTCTTTCCTGAGTCGTGAGCAGGAAGAAGAACACTTTCGAGGTATGGAATTGTACGTGCTGCTGTTAATTCAAGACTTTCTCCGTTTGGCGGAGGCGTGTCAAAAGATCGTCGCCAAATCTTAACTTGCTCAGCACCAAATTTATCGCGAGTCTCTTGCTTGTTCATGCCTTGGAGATCGCCGTACATTCGCTCGTTTAATTGCCATGAAACATAGACTGGGAGGATATTGGAATCATCTGCATCTTTATTCAATTGCGACCAAGCAACCATTTTCCCTTCGTTCTCACTCATTGTTTCTCCAGAATCAACGTATTGAATGACTGGAGTTTTCCCACTGTTATGTTGGCTCAATGCCAGCATTGCAGTCATCTGAGCGCGAATTAATGTCGATGTGTGAACCTCATCGATCCGAATATCTGCTAATGCACGACCACCAGCGAGTGCCTCATCAATTCCAGTTTGTGTCAGTGGAACATCAACCCAGCCTGTAAACAAGTTCGCAGCATTCCACATGGATTGGCCGTGGCGCATCAAGATGAGTGAAGCCATATCCATCCCAATGGTTGGTGGTGCATCAAGGCTACGACTCAGACAATACCCGTGTTGCTTCATAATTTGACATTCAGTGGCAGAATAAAAATAACTTTAACCAAACCAAAATATGGTTAACTATGAATCTAGAGATTTCTAACTGGGATGCTATTTGCAGTCAATTTTCAAGGATGTTCCAACACCTTGGAGAAGTTACGATTACAGAGAAACATCTTTCCTATTCTTCGATTAAACCCAATGTATCTACGTCGCTGATGTTGACAGATGATGGACATCTGGTTGCAAGTATGCCGCTACATAACATCGATTCTCGA
Organism: uncultured Candidatus Poseidoniales archaeon; assembly: GCA_963968475.1. Lineage (GTDB taxonomy): Archaea > Thermoplasmatota > Poseidoniia > Poseidoniales > Poseidoniaceae > MGIIa-L2. The sequence goes on from CAXAHE010000098.1 coordinate 5,604, forward strand.
TTTGAACAAGTGATTTTTGATGATTCTCTAGAATCAATTCGTTTGATTGGACCTGCGTTTGATTATACTTACACGATTCCTACAGAAATTCTTCAACTCAGAGGAAATGTTTGATCCGATTGGTCTCGGCACAGATACTACACTCTTCATAGGAGAAGGTATGATCCGACA
>CAXAHE010000099.1:0-5667 GCA_963968475.1 uncultured Candidatus Poseidoniales archaeon
ACTTCTTATCAGATACTAATTTTCATCCTACCATAACTTGTGACTAGTTCAGTGATTAGTGGATAGGTTCAGAGGGTATATCCGAATACCTATTGCCCGGGTATTGGCAAATCAATGGGCTTGCATTGGGTCTTTTCAGCGCCTACCCTCTGGAAAGACGCCTTGCTCAGGGGTCTCTTTCAATTCGTAAAGTCACTAAGGAAATTCCACATCAATCGATAGGTTGCAGTTCCATCGACTTGATTTGGCCACGAGTGCTCCTGAGCTTCCATACCGTAATGCTCTACTCGAGCACCTCCCGTACAATCGCTGTGGACAATGTGCTCTACTTCATCACCACTAAACAAATGAGCGTGTGTGTCATCGCTTTGACAATTGAGTTTTTCAGCCCAATAGTCGATCATACCAGGGATGTTACTCATTGTCCCAACACCTTCCATTTCACCATCTTTCCAGTCCCAATCCTCATCGTAATCGATGATATAATCCAATTTACCATGAATATGCAAGACGGCCATATTTCCATTCATAGCGCACGTTTCAGGGCTAACGGGCATCGTTCCAGCGAAGGAGGCAACGGCAGCAAATCTGTCGCTTAATTGGCATGCAATCTCATAGGTATACATTGATCCTAATGAATAACCAATGGCGTACAATCTGTCTTCATCGACACAATATGCCTTGCCTAATTCATCGACGATCGACTCTGAAAAGTCATTGTCATCTCTGGACGTTGCTGCTGTATTGAGGAACCAGTCCCCTTCAGCTAGTGTTCTTTCACCTTCAGCAATTGGATAGGCCATGATGAATTTTTCAAGTTCGCCTAATTGATCGAATTGGCTCTGTTGCTGAAAGTCTTCTTCAGCATCACCGCCACCATGAAATGCGATAATGACGGCTAATTTTGTTCCTGCATCTGAACTTGGAACTGATAATCGAAACATCCTCTCTTCCCCGTTTACAAGTATCGATGTCATCGATTGAGTAAGTGAATCAGAAGGTTGTAGACAAGGATTTTTTGTTTCTATCAAGGTTTCACCTTGGAAATCATATCCCTCACTTGGAGAACTTGTGCAACCAGAAAGAGGTAAGGCGAGGAGAATTAAAATCCAAAAAATTGTTTGTTTCCTATTTTCCATAGATAATCACCAGTGTTTAATGGACTTACGATACTCGATTATAATTTAAAATCAATGGGTGAGTGGTGGAGAGGCTTCTATACCTCGATGAACCTTTCAAAATGTCTCATGCCTCAGCCGAGATTTCTTCGCTTTCCGCGGGCTCTACAGGAATTGTTGGGAATGGGTTGAGTTGTTCGCTCCATGAATCCAGGTCAGGATTCGTAGTTCCATCATCGTAGAGACATTTATCGAGTTCTGCACGGATTGATTCTTCATCCATATCTTGGCCAATGAAAACAAGTGTTTGCTTTCGATCGCCATAAGCAGGATCCCAATCAGGTTGCATATCAGGACGCTGGTCTTCTGGCAAATCCTGAATCTGATCTCCCGCTGCAGCCCACCAAAGACCTACGATAGAGACGTTGCTTACGCCACCGGCTTGAGCCCATTGGTATGCATAGCGATGGTTCGCAGAAACCCAAAAGAATCCCTTTGAACGAAGTATGCCTTCCCACATTTCTTTGCTCGTAACAAACTCATACAACTTTTCAGCATCAAACGGTTTTGAATTTCGATATGTGAAGGTGGAGATCCCATATTCTTCGGTTTCCGGTGTGTGTTCTCCTTGTAGTTCGCGTATCCACCCAGCAGAACTCTCTGCTTTTTGGTAATCAAACAAATTTGTGTTCAGGACTCGATTAAGTGGGACCTTACTATGTGATGTTGGGATAAGTTCTGCCCCAGGGTTCAATGCAGTGATGATGGCTTGAACTCGTTGAGCTTGCTCATCATCCACCAAATCTAATTTGTTCAAGACGATGACATCAGCAAATTCAATCTGATCGATGAGAAGATCTGTTACAGTTCGAGTATCTTCTTCACCCATCGACTCGCCTCGTTCTTGCAAAGCCTCTGCTTCTTGGTAATCCTTGAGGAAATTAGCTGCATCAACAACCGTCACCATTGTGTCAAGTCGAGAAACTTGGCTAAGACTCACACCTTCTTCATCTTCAAAGGTAAATGTCTGTGCAACTGGTATTGGCTCAGAGATTCCAGTTGATTCGATTAGAAGATAGTCGAATCGGCCTTCTTTTGCAAGCCTTGAAACTTCTTCGAGAAGATCGTCTCGAAGAGTACAGCAGATGCAACCATTCGACATTTCAACTAATTTTTCTTCAGTTCTACTGAGTTCTGCACCACCGCGCTCAACGAGTTCTACGTCGATGTTAACATCACTCATGTCATTGACGATAACCGCTACACGGCGGCCTTCACGATTGTTCAATACTTGATTCAGGAGCGTGGTTTTTCCTGCTCCTAAAAATCCAGAGAGGACGGTAACTGGAAGACGATCTGAAGGCAAAATTTCGGCTGTACTCATGGGTTGCACCTGCTGGTTAACGGCCAACATACCTCTATTAATAGGTTTTCTTAAATTTGTATTAATTAATTTAATCTGAATCTCTATTATCTCGATTCATTGTTCCCTTGTACTGCCCCTTCCCTTTCAACGTTCAATCTCGTGGTGGACTGAGAACGCAACATACCGATGAGTCACTTGCTTTTCCGAGAGAGAATTGACTCTACTTTATCGTAAAATTGTTCTTCAATCTCTGCAATCTTCTTGATCATCTCGTTTTCAGATGGTTTATCTTCTTTCAAGATTGGAACCATGGAAGACCAAACACCTTCCCCTTTAATGCGAGAGTAAAGAGCAGCGGCAATGTGAGTTGCTATGAGCACGTAACTTGCGACAGCAGCAAACTCATGGATTCCGAGTGTTGCTCCGATCAACAATCCATCCTCGTCTTGGTATCCTTTCGTATACAATGCAGCAATCATCAGACCACTGAGTGGAAGTAAAATGAAGACAACGTACATCGCTTTGTGAACAGAACGGGCGAAGTAGTAATGAACGATATGGACGGGTTCTCGAGCCCCCAAGAACGTCTTAAAACGTCTCATATAGGAATAACGTAGAATGACAATAACGAGGAAAACTGTTGCGAAAACAATCTCAAACAGAAGGAGTTTCGTATCCTCAAGTTCGTCTAACTCGTTGACTTGCTTGAAGATTCCATACAAATAGAGGAGAATAAAACTCCAATGGATTGACCTTGCGAGCAAGGTATGTGACTTTTGCACGAGATTCCCAGTACAGTCTTGTACAAAAGGGTGTTTCATTCAGAAGTCAAACCTTTTGCCATTGAAGTGCTTTTATCAATCCTCATAGACGGGTGAAACTGCCATCACCCATCATCTGCCATTGAACACCATCTGGTTGAATGTAGATGGTTTGTCCAGTTGATTGATCATAAGTTCCGCCTGGCGGAAGACCTGTGTAATCAGCAACGGTTGTTGGTTGAGCAGGTGGTGGTGGAGCAGTCGTTACGCCAGCAGGAGCAGGTTGAACTGGCTGCTGTTGTTGAACTGGCTGTACTGGTTGCTGTTGAACAGGTTGCATTTGCTGTACAGGTTGCTGTGGTTGAGCCTGCATCATTGGTTGCTGTGCTGCTGGTTCATCATTCCACACCTGTTGGCTGAAATCCTTGTCGGAAGATTCACTGCGTCCACGTAGGACAACGACTGCAATTCCGACAATGATGCCGATGATACCAATCGATGAACCTACAATGAGAGCAGTATTCGATTCTTTGTCATCCCCTGAAGTGCTCGTATCGGAGGAATCGTCCTTGTCTTCAACATCATCTCCGTTATTGATTGCTAGAGCAGTCTCTTCGGTTCCGTCATGTTGGCTGGTGTTGCCAGATACAACCGCAGAAGCATCTGCAACGACAGCTGTACCATCAAGAGTGGATGATTCTGTGACAAATGCAACAGATGCAGTATGTGTAACACCGCCGTCAAGAGCAATAACATTGAGATTAACAGTGTATTCATTTCGATCAATTGTATCATCGACTGTGAAAACAACTGTAAACGGCAAATCTCCATCAGCAGTCATAGTACCCCATTGGATGACAGCAGAGTCAAGCAGGGCTTGGTTGTACGGTTCGATAAAGACATCGAGTGCACCACCCAAAGCAAGGTCAAGTCCATTGTGAGCATTGATTACACCTGCTACTGACATCGTTCCATCAGTAATGATTTGTTCTCGGTCTTCAATATCCAATGAGAATTCAGGAAGAGATGTTAGCGTGAATGTGATTTCGTCTGAATGAACTGTGCTTCCAGCTGTTCCTGTGACGATTACGGTGTAATCGCCTGCGGAAAGATTTGCTGGGATGGTGAGAGTCAAGACGGACATAAACGGCGTTGAACCACTGGCAAAGTCAAGTTGTGCCGTAACGCCATCTGGCACTGTTACGCTCACAGAAACATCAGCACCAAAGCCATTGACTGGTTCGAGGAAAATTGGAGTTGGAATAACCCAAGGAACACCTTGAGGAAGAACAATCCATGGATCCATCGTGACGATTTCGAAGTCAGGGTCGTTGTCCACCGTAAACGGAACAGTTACCGAACGTTCTGCACCACCATCAGAGGAACCAGTGATGGTCAAGATGTATTCACCACTGGAGAGATCCATTGTGTCAACAACAACTGCTCCAACGTCATCGATGGTCAGTTGTGCAGGCTCAACAATAATTGGTGTACCAGCAGCATTGACGCTTCCTGACATGTCCACAGGTGAATCAAATTCATTGAACCCAACAACATTGATCCATGCTGCAAACGGCAAGCCCATCTTGGCTACATCATCTGGTACGCTTTGTAAGAGGGTGAAATCAGGTGTTGCCCAATCGTTGTTTCCTTCACGACCTGCAAACACTTGGATTCCGTGTGCAGTAACAGTATCCATTCCGACAGTAAAGTCTTGAGTCGAGAGATGTCGGTAATTCAATGGCAACGCATCAGTTACTGGAATATCGAAAGAGAACAACTCACAGCCACCAACTTCGGTTGACATCGAAACAGAACCTGCTCCAACAGTTGTTTCGCCCCAAACCGTTCCTTCAACGATTGGGAAATTGAATACATCCATTCCATTTGCGAAGGTAAGATCAGAACGGAACACTGTCTTGTCGCTGATGCCACCACTCATGTCTGGAATGCAGTCAAGTCCACCAATACCACCGGTTCCACCGCCGTTACCGCTTCCATCACCGTTTCCAGATCCGTCACCGCCGCCGTTTCCACCGCTATTTTGAGCATCTGAACAGCCCCAAACATCGACAGTTGCTCCGGCCACTGTGTCTTGGCAATAATCGTCCTCATCAATCACGCCGTCACCATCGCTATCGGTACTGGTGCCGCCGTTTCCGTTTCCATCACCGTTTCCAGATCCGTCGTCATCAATACAGCCATCGCCATCAGCATCATTTTGAGCATTGGAGGCTTCATTTGGACAAGCATCGTTGGAGTCTGGTATTCCATCACCATCAGTATCGGTGCTTCCACCATCGCCACCACCGCCGTTGTTTTGAGCATCAGAACAGCCCCAAGCATCAACTTCAGCACCTAAAGCAGTTTGTGGACAATCATCCCAATCATCCTCAACGCCATCACAATCTTCGTCAGGGTT
>CAXAHE010000100.1:0-5660 GCA_963968475.1 uncultured Candidatus Poseidoniales archaeon
ATCTGATTGTGCGTTGACAAATTCATTCCATGCCTTTAACGATACTTTTGAATCGATAATTACCTGGCGATTGTCAGGGAGATAAATGATGAAATCAGTGCGCTTTCTTTTCCCATCTGCTGATGTTTCACCAAGTTGAGTTACGTAATCTCTTCCTTCAACAAATCCCATGGATTGGAGAAGATTCTCCAAAACCAATTCTCCCCAAGCGCCCTGTGCTTGGGCATCTGCTTTCAGGGCATTTGTAAGAGATTTTGTATCCTCACTCAATTGAATTCCAAGGTTGGCAACTGTTGATATTTCATTTTTTAGATTTGTATCTCTTTGAATTGACTCTCGCTCAAATCGGTTGATGTTTTCGTTAAAGACATGGATTTTATCTTGTAATTCTTTAGTTGCTCCTTTGAAAGATGATTCTTTTTCAGCATCAGCCTTTTTTATCACCTCGTCAAATGCATTCTGCGCCAGAATTTTGAAACTATCTTGCATACTTGCCTCATAATCAGCCTTTGTATCGGCTAGCGATGTCTCCTTGGCCTCATAGCCTGCTAGTTTGATACTTCCTTCCAATTGTGATTGCAGGAGTAATTTTTTCATTCGTTGATTCATAGTGTACCACACAATAAAGACAACTGCAAAAGTGCCAACGAAGTAATTTACAAGTTCCATATTCTCCATACAGAGACTAGGGTTCTTGAAGACGTCGATTATGTAACGCCAAAATTTCCACCCGATTGGTACTCTTGCCTCTGCTAAGTTCATAAGCCGTCGAAGACCGAGTTTATTGTAGGGATGCCTCATATGTTGAACATCACAGCCCGTCAAGAACTGATAACTAAGATACTCGATACGCTTATGATCGTAATCGAAGATGCCCGGTTTGATTTTGCAGAAGATGGCCTAACGGTACGAGTTGTCGATTCATCGCACGTTGCTATGATCAAATTGACAGTGGATGCAGCAGCTTTTGACGGATGGGAACTTGATTCTAAGCAAATCGGATTGGAGATGAAGAAAATCCGAGAAGTAACCACCTTGGGTGCCGTAGGCGAATTGATAGAAATGACACACCAAGAAGGTGGAGATTTCACAATGAGTCTCGGGAAAATCGTACGTAATCTACGCCCTCTTGACAATTCAACCATGGCTTCACCCCCATCGCTACCTAAACTCGACCTTCCTTGCAAAGTTGTCATGAACGGTTCTGAACTCGGAAAAGCCCTCAAAGCGGCAAAGCAAGTTGGGGATTTGGTGAATTTCAGCATTGATGAATCTTCATTCAAAGTACACGTTCGAAACAGTACCGACTCTGTTGACATCTCCTTCGATAAGGATGAAGTCGAAGAATTAGTTTGTAGCGGAGCTGCCCGTAGCCAATACAGTCTAACATACCTCGAACCATTGTCTCGACGCTTCGGCCCTCAAGACAGTGTTACCATTCAATTTGGAGAGAACTTCCCATTGGCTATGAATTTCTCATTCGAAGATGGTGCTGCTGAAGTCGATTACTTCCTTGCACCACGTGTTGAAAGCGATTACTGATTCAGTATTCTCTCCATCCGTGACCACAATCTTTGCATGTTAGCATTCTTGTTTCTGGTTCATCAGATGATCGAGTTTGTTCAAGATAAAAGTAGACTTCGGTACAATCGCATTTTGGGCACATGTAAGATTCAGTCGATAATACACCTTTTCTCTGGTCTGAATCTTTAATGATATCATATTCTCTCTTTTCTGCCTTTGTTGTGGTTTTAGTTTTGGAAAGATCGATTTCTTTCCCCTGAACCTTCATTTTCACATTTGCAGGTCCGGTGTAGCCACATTTGTAGTTGGTACACGTGATGTCACCAGAAGGACTTGGGAATGATAGCGTACCGCAATTCGGGCAAAACATGACTTGCCATCGACCTTTATCATTTAATCATAATGGTTGGGTCTTAGCAAATTGTATTTTCTTCAAGGAATAGAATCGTTTTCCAGTGGACAACAACAAGGTTGAATTTGAAGACACCTTACCATGGGATATGTGGCTCTGGTATTCTTGGCAATCTGCAGCCGTCGTGAACGAAAATGGTGACTTTCTTGACATCGAGGTTAACGACGGGAAATTCTCTGTTCAAGGTGCTAAAGAACGCTTGCAGTTAGTTGCTCAGGGCCAATTGCCTCCAGAAGCCAAACTTCTTCTTGAGCGGTTTCCAGAAGCCAAACCGACACCCCATGGTTCAGAGAATCTCCCCGATGCAAATTATCCTCTCCCAACAGATGAACAACAAATGTCTGCTGATACAGCTGCACTGTCGATTGCTGAAGAAGGCGTGGCGATGTCTGCTGGAGATCCTGATCGCCGCCTTGAACATCTCCTTCGGGCGAGTGATGAACTCCGAACGCTTCACCTTACCATGGAAGCAAGACTCGTTGAATGGATTGGACTCTTCCTGCCAAGTGCTCGCTTTGAAGGAGATCGAAGTGGTCTTGCCAAGTCGATGGTTGAATTAACATCATTATCCGAATTAGCAATCCTCCTTGATGTTGAACCTGCATATGACGATCCATCCTCTTCTGAATGGAATGCTCTTCATGATTGGGGCTCTATGGTTGCCAATCAGAGGAGACAACTTGACCGATTAGAACATGCTATTCGTGAATCTACAGAATCTCATCTTCCTTCTGTCTCAGCACTAGTTGGGCCTATGTTGGCTGCACGATTGTGTGTTGAGGCTCATGGCCGTACACGATTTGCCCGATTGCCAGCTGGAACAGTTCAGGTATTAGGGGCAGAGAAAGCATTCTTCAGTCACATCAGAAGTGGAACCCCTCCTCCAAAACATGGACACATCTTCATGCACCCATGGATTTCGCGTTCACCTCGTTGGGTACGTGGTAAAATCGCTCGAATGCTTGCGGCGAAAATCAGTATTGCAGCAAGAGTAGATGCGTTCGAAGGTACTCCTTGGGGTGATGATGAAGTGGATGAGATCGAAGCAAAGGTCACTGCGATTCGAAATGAATTCTCCCAACCCCCACGTCGTTGAGGTAATCTTATGGCTGGTTCAAGAAGAAAACGCCCTCTGTCGAATTCAGTCCTACAAGAAGGACGGAATCTGTGGACTGTAAATGCAAACCCTGGGGTTGCCGTACGAGGTGAATCTCTCCGTAAATTCCGAGGTGTTGAACATCGAAGATGGGATCCGAATCGATCAAAACTTGCTGCAGGTCTTTTACGAACGCGAAAAGATCCTTCGATGTTGTTGCCTGAAGAAGGGACCACAGTTCTCTATCTCGGTGCAGGACATGGCACGACAATTTCTCATCTTCACGACCATCTTTGTGGTCAAGATAATGAATCACGTGGGCGACTTGTTGCCGTTGATTTAGCACCAAGATGTCTTCGAGACCTCACCTATCTTGCTCGCCAACGTCCGGGTTTGGTTCCTGTTCTAGGTGATGCTCGGAAATACGATGCATGGGGCGTTCTTGTTCCATCAAAGGTCGATTGGTTATTCCAAGATGTAGCACAAGCAGGACAAGTAGACATATTCTTGACAGCCACAAAGCGCTTCTTAGCAAAAGGTGGGATTGGTTTACTCTCTCTAAAGGCTGCAAGTGAACGTCAGCAAGATGGGAATGAAAGTGATGTCTTTGCTAAAGCATACGATCAGTTGGAGGAGCATGTTGAAGTCCTTGAACATATCAATCTAACAGGATTTGAAGATCAGCACGCTCTGTTTGTCATTCGTATGAGGTGATTTTCTGCCTGAATTACCAGAAGTTGAAACCGTTCGAGGCGGTTTGGAGCAAGCAATGGTTGGCAGGATGATTACGAAGGTCATACTTCGAAGAGAAGGTCTCAGGTTTCCATTTCCATCAGATTTCGAACAAAAGGTAACAGGAACTCGAGTTGAATCGATTCGTCGAAGAGCAAAGTATCTGCTTATCGATTTAAATGATGGAAGAATTATCCTTTCGCATCTTGGAATGTCGGGTCGTTATACTCTCTTTAATGATATGAAAGTGAGGAGTTATTCTCAAACCGAGAACGAAGTATCACGATTTGGTTCTGCAACAGGTTTCGATGGACGTCATGACCATGTGGAATTTCAATTTGATGATGGGAGTGTGGCAGTATACACAGATCCTCGACGATTCGGAATAATGGATTTAATTGATATTGGTGAAGAAGAAATCCACTCTCTGCTTGAAAACCTCGGGCCAGAACCGCTCTTAAATTGGGATGCAAATCAACTTGCAAAGGCCTTGAAGAATAAATCGACAAATATCAAAGTCGCGTTACTCGATCAACGAGTTGTTGTTGGAGTAGGAAATATCTACGCTTGCGAAGCGCTTCACCGCTCAGGAATCCATCCCACTCGAAGCAGTAAAACACTAGTTCGTAAAGATGGAAAACCAACTGCAAAACTCTCACTTTTGGTCGAGAACGTGGTTGAAGTTCTCCACCAAGCTGTAGAAGTTGGAGGAAGTTCTCTCAATGATTTTGCTGATGTGAATGGCACTCTAGGGTACTTCGGCCATCATTTCCAAGCCTATGACAGAGAAGATGGGCCCTGTCTGAAAGAGGGATGTGGGGGGACGATTGAACGAATTACGCAATCTGGACGTTCTACGTTCCTTTGTCCTCGATGTCAACGTTAAGAAGCCAGTACAGTTGTTATTATTACGGATAATGCAAAACCCCACAAAACAACAGCTGTAGTTCTATTAACAGCCCTGCCATTCGTGCGCAGCCATTCAAGCAACGGAGTTCCTGTAAGGAGCAACGCGACAATGATGTACCAAATCATATCGATTGCCATACCAACGAAACCGATACTCAATTTAGTTGCTAGCCCCATTCCTGCGTCGAGAACCTGGGCCAAAACTGCAACAAGGAAAAGAGCAATTTTAGGATTGAAGAAAGCGATTGAAAAACCTTCTAGGAATCCTCTTGCCTCTCCATCTCCGACTTGTTGGTATTCATCTTCAGCATGAGCCCACATGAGATAGCCATACCAAATCAACAAAAGGATTCCAATGATTTGTAAAATAAGGAATATCCCTGGAGCTTCTTCAAGTAAGACGATTAATCCAAAGATTGCAATGCCTGCATATAATCCAAATCCTAGACCATGGCCAATAGCACACATCACACCTCTGCGACGACCACCCACGATTGTATTGCGAATGACCATCAGCAAACTGGGTCCCGGTGAGATAGCCCCTAGAAAGAAAACCGTGCTGGCGGCAAGCAAAGCCTCCCAAGCAATTTCCATAAACTAAGCGTGAGGCTCTCAGTATTGATACCTTTCACAAGATGAAGAAAGTGTAACCACCGTTCCAAGGATCGTGGTCTGAGTTGGCTTCTGCGGTTGCTTTCGCGAACAGCGTAGTGAACTTGCTCTGTTTCATAGTCTTCGATAGGGCTCTGAGGAACGAATCGTTTTGATTAGTGTCAGTCTTGTTTGTTTCTGCCATGTTCGGAAATCTACATTAAAGGTTATCAATGTATCTTTATTTTGTCAATACAATGGCGTATATTTTCCGTAATCAGGAATTAACATTCGAAATGGTGAAACCATCAATCCAGAAATTAAAGCATCACATGTTTCTTCTGTACTGCCCGCCAACACGGAACAATGCATCAGTGATTTGTCCAAGGCTTGCAA
>CAXAHE010000101.1:0-5622 GCA_963968475.1 uncultured Candidatus Poseidoniales archaeon
CAAATGGACGAGGTAGCATCATCAATCATCTTGATATCGAAGACTCAATTTACGGGTTGACGTTGTACGGATCTGATCCTGTTCTCAACAATGTTACACTTTTCAATCCAGATCGAGTTGGAATTGACATGTTTGGAAGTTCCAGTCCAGTAATTCGAGACTTACATGTTGAGCAAGCAGGTCGTCTTTTACCTTTCCAAAACGATTGGCGCTATGGCATCGGTATGTCTGTAGGGTCGGGTTCAACTCCAATTGTAGAGCGAGCTTACTTCACTGACCATTTATTACGGGGATTGAATCTTTGGGGAGGTTCAGGTGGAATCTTCCGAGACATTGTCATGGACAATATCTCAGGGGCAACGTTAGGCGAACCAACCGGTGTTTGGGTCGAAGACAGTGTTCCGTTGTTCGAAGACTTACGCATCGATAAGAGCGATACAGGAATCATCGTTCGTCACATCGATGATTCAGGCAACACTCGAGGTGTGTTCAGAGATGTCATCATCACAAATAGTATGTATCGCGGTGTGTATCTCGATAAAGATAATCACTTCAATTACACAAATTATGAAACTGCTGATTTCACCAACCTGTCTGTTTTAGGCACGGGTTCAGCAGGTGCGAAAACAGCAAACATTGCTGTGGCAGCAATCGAAGTGAATGCGACCGGAGCCTGGCTTGAGAATGTCCTTGTTGATGATTCATCAAGCGTAGGAGTCCGCCTTCATTACGTTGATTCAAGTACCACCTTCAGGAATCTTACTATCAACGATGCTGGAGAGGCGGGACAAGGCTCTCACAGCGCGGGTTTATCAATTACAAGTTCCTACTTTGCCGCACACTTAGAAGACGTTGAAATCAGCGGATCGCCAGGTCCAGCACTTTGGTCTTCATCTGGTGGTGCAGTTCAAGGATTTGATTGGCATTTCCATAATAATTCTGAGCACGGGCTGTATATTGATTCGGCAACAGTCGTTGTCAATGGTCTCGATTCAAACGACAACGGATACTCCGGAGCGTATGTCTATGATTCTCGATATGTTACACTCACAAATTTCACTTCAGAAAACGATGGATCACTTGGCACTACGTCTTTGCAGACTGCAGGTTTATCGTTCAAGAAATCAAATGATCTTGAGTCAACCTCTGGCGATGTTACTTGTCGAACCTGTGAGGTTCGTTCATCATCAGGACATGGGGTATATGCTGAAGACTCTGTTGACTTATGGCTCGAGAATCTAACTGTGTCCGATATAGGCTCATCGTTCAATCCAGTTTACATCGATAATGGGGGCTTGACCACAGGTTCTCAAGGTGGTCGGTTCCACATCCTTGGTGCGAACATACAGCACGAGTCGACCACTGAATACGCAGTATATGTCGAACAGGCGGCAGGTCAAATCGATGATGTAACCATCGATGGAAACCACTCTGGAATCTTTTGGGATGCCAACCATAACGGGGCATATCCTTCAACACTAAGCAACACAGTACTACGGGGCACTGAATGTCTGAAATTGGTGAATCATCCAAACTTAGGAGGCTATGGGAACACAATTGATTCAGACTGTACAGGAGACATTTTCTTTGAAAATTCTGATGTCAATTTCTCTAATCTCCTTGATTCTACAGGAAGCCATATCCTTGATCTCGATGCTTCTTCAACTCTGCATCTTCACCAACCGAACAATGTAGATCTGACCATTGCTAACATCCCATCAGGAGCTACGATTGACGTTGCTTGGGACGTTACAATTTGGGTTGTTAACAACCTCTCCAATGGTGTTCCATCTGCCTTTGCAAACGTTTCATTCACTCAATTTGAGCCATCTGTATCCAAGTTTACTAATGATATAGGCACTACACAACTTACTGATTTCATCGGGCAGCGTTGGAGCAATACCGGTGCCTCAACCCACAATGACGTAACAGTCAACTGTGGCTATGATAGCGTGAGTAATTCAACAACAGCCGTTCTTGATTCAGACCAAATCATGTATTGTCGTCTGAATTTGGATAATCAAGCCCCGTTCTTGATGTGGACTTCTCCACAAGATGGGGCCATCTTCCCTTCACAAGGCGAAGTAGAGTTCAACGCGTCCGACTCATGGGACCTCGATGATGACATCTTGACATTTACATGGACTTCGTCCATAGACGGTTGGTTGAGCGATGGTGGAGTCTCTGTGTTGACTGGGAATGGATTGACAGCTCCCTCTGTGGGATTGAGCGATGGTATCCATGTCATCACGTTGGAACTGTGTGACGATGCGGGGCATTGTGTTTCGGAAAGTAGAACAATTGAATTAACCAATCTTGCGCCTGAATTGAATGTGACATTTGAACCGAGTTTAACTCAGTTCAGTGAACTGATTATGGCACAGACTGGTACGGTTGTGATCAACACCACAGGAACATTTGATCCTGAGGGGGACGATTTTGCATGTGGCATAATATTTGGTGGTTACAGTCGCCCATCACCAGGTTGGAACAATCAATGGATTTGCCCACAGGAACTCACGTACACATTCGATCACTTTACAGACGATCCTCCTGCTTCCTTTTTCCTGACCGTAATAGCATGGGACGAGGTGGGTAACAATGACACATATTCGGTTGAAGTTAAGTTGTACAACGAAATGCCGAATTCTTCGTTTACCCTTGAGCGAAATGGGACTGCGAGTGAGGATATTCTCTTCTTCAATGGAAGTTCTTCATACGACCCTGAAGGGAATGATATCTCATTTGAATGGTGGTCAAACGTCGATGGAACCTTGATGGTGGGAAATAATATTGAGAATATCTCTTGGGACGGATATCTTTCGAGAGGTGTTCACCAAATCGAATTGAGAGTAACCGATAACCGGATGGAACACGGTGGACAAATGTCTGTATATTCCGAACTCATTACAATCGATAATTCCGTTCCTAGAGCGTTTATTGATGATCTCGATATCTTTGATAATCTTGATTCTTCAATCCTCATCCCGTTTAGCGCCAATGGAAGCGGAGATTGGGATTCTGCCTGTTCGACTTTCCCAACAGGGGGGAATTGGCATTGTTCAGAAGTTGAACCAGCTGCAGGCTCAGAATTCCTGCAAATTGTTTGGACGAGCGATGTGGATGGTCTTCTCACTCCTGAAGGCGAAGATTGGCTGACATTTGAAGAACGATTGAGTTCAGGTGAGCACGTCATAACCCTCTCGATTAGTGACGGTATCAACCCTGTAGTGACAACGACCCGATCACTTTCAGTCTCGACATCAGCCCCAGGTCTCGGTCTCGATTCGCCACAGAATAACAGTGTTCATTCATCAAAGAATATGATTCTCTTCGATGCCCGTTCGAGCATCGATTACGATGGAGATGAGTTTACAATGACGGTTCGAGAGTACGATTCAGTCACAGAAACATACATTCCTTTGCTTACAGATGTTAACGCATCGGTTACACATTCGATTAATCTGGATGCAGGTGAGCAGGACGTACAAATTGAATTGATTGATTCAACCGGTGCAATTCGAATTGAATATGTACACCTGATTATTGAGGCAAGCGATCCGGTTGCTACGATTCTCTCGCCATTAAATCTTGAATCAATAGATCCGGGTGTGACAATACTGTTTGAGGGTGATTCATCGGATGCAGATGGTGATCTTGTTGTTCGAGAGTGGAGATTATGGCCTTCGACAACCCAGCCAAGCAACGGCCAAATGTCTGTTCTAAGCACACAATCAACGTTTTCTCAAGTCTTTGCTCCAGGTTCTCACCATATATCTCTCTACGTTGAAGATGCCAGAGGCGCTGTATCCCAAGACCACATCAACTTCACAGTACGCTCAAGTCTACCAGAGTTAGTCCGAACCAGTTTACAACTTTCTCAAACAGAATTTGTATCTGGTGAAATCGTAACTCTTGAGGTTTCGATTCAATTGATTGATGCAGATGGCTCAACAGATGACGTACGAGTTGACATTAACCACCGCATTCAATCATGGAGTTTCAATCTCTCAGACGATGACGGCGATTCGGTCTGGACAGGGTCGCTCGAATTCCAACCTGAAGGGGAAGGCAGTCCAAGTCTGAAAGTAATTGCAACCGATGGCGAAGGCGAAAATGCAAACATTGACATCATTTCCGAACCGTTGAAAGTCGTTGACGAGGCAGGTGACAGCTTCTTGTCTACTCCTGTATTGATTGGAGCAGTTTCCCTTGTTCTTCTCGTGGGACTGCTCATCACTATTCAACGTCGTCGACAAGCCAGTGCTGAGATGAAATTAATCGATACGTGGGGCGTTTTCGGAAACGGGATGGAGGACGAGACTGACTCAGAGGGGAAAGAATCTGAGGACTCTGAAGAAGAAGTGCTAGATTGGGATAATGTCTGAACGTAGTTCCATTTTGATACTCCATATCATTCATATACTACTAAAGAAAACACGATTGCATGAAGAGAACCATTGCTCTGCTATTTGCTTGCCTAATGATTGTTACAACTGTTCCAGCGAACGTAGCTGCACAAGATTCCGCTCCGATCGCTTTTGGAATAGAATACGATTACTCAAACATCAACGCCGATGTTGAATCTATGATTGGAATTGATTTAACTGAAGTATTCCAAGAAGTTATGGCTGCTGGCGATGATGCAGGAATTGATTTGCTGGTTGGCCGTGTTACAACTGGAACCACAACAATTGTCTTTGAACAATATGATGGTGAAACAGCAACACTTGATGTCGATGGAACACCAACAGATTTCTCAACAAAAATAACAGAATTAACCGTACGTCACGGGGTCCTCGATGACTTTGCAGTCAACGCAGAATGGGATGATTCCTATGCAGGCATTGAATTGACTGTTGGATACGATGCTGAGCAATTGTTCAATGCAGATGTTCTCTACACGGAATACTTCGACGCGAACATGGGACTCCACGGTATGGACATGGAAATGGATATTGACGCTATGATCGAGTACAGTGTTGGTATTTCTGGTGAACTTTCTGGTGACGGAGAATCACTCCCATTCGATGTTGAACTAAAGGTTGGAACATCTTACGAAATCAGCAATGGTCTACTCGAAGTTCGAATGGACGAGCCATCACCTGTCTACAACGAGATGACAAATCTCCAGCCTGGAGAAGAATTGGGTTGGGAGTGCGGTTCCGATGAAGCGTCTGTTGACTCTTGGTCTGGCGGAGTAGATATTCGTGATGTATGTTCTGAACATGAGATTCACTACGATACAGCGACAACCGTTGTCTTCGAACTAACTGGTATTCCTACAGAAGAACTCGGACTTCCAGCAGGTGACTTTGACATCTCTATCACCGACTCTGTTACAGATACGTATGATGGAGAAGTAGAATTCTTCTTCATGGGCGGTGCAATGCAGCTGCTCGATGAACCTACTCAGATGATCACAATTGACGATGGAAGTACGCTTGAAGTTCATCAAGCATATGCTTCTCCAACACCACTCGCATTCCCAGCAATGTGGGCTATGATGTGGGCAAATTCAGTTGTTGGTAGTGGAGATTACCCAACAATCGTTGATGCACTCATGGGCAATGCAAATTTTGAAGAAATATTCGGTGACATTGCAAATGATATTGAAGGTGA
>CAXAHE010000102.1:0-5349 GCA_963968475.1 uncultured Candidatus Poseidoniales archaeon
TCAGCAAGATGTTTCTCGATTTGTTGGTCGATAGCAGCATTGAGGAAGAATGCGAGAATAATCGGAGCTGGACCGTTGATGGTCATTGAAACAGATGTATTTGGATCACACAAATCGAAACCTGAGTAGAGTCGTTTTGCATCATCACAGGTAGCGATACTCACACCTGAATTACCAACCTTGCCCCAGATATCTGGTCGAAGTGCAGGGTCCCTTCCATAGAGAGTGACTGAGTCGAAAGCCGTTGAAAGGCGAACGTAATCTTGACCTTGGCTCAAGTAATGGAATCTTCGATTTGTTCGCTCAGGTTCTCCTTCTCCAGCAAACATTCTCGCACTTAGTTCATCGGTTCGCTTGAATGGGAACACGCCTGCAGTGTACGGGAAATATCCTGGAACGTTTTCCTTACTCAGCCATTCAAAGAGTTCCCCATCATCTGCAAAGTTTGGTAATGCAACACGTGAGATGTTCGAATGAGCGAGTGACTCAGTCGTGGTTTGAACAGTGAATGGTTTGCCACGTACGTGATACGTGTATTCTCCTGTTCGATATTGTTCTGCAAGTGCTCTGTATGAAGTGAGTTTTTCTCTTGCTTCTTGGATTTCTTCCAAGACTTCATTGATCTGTTCATCAATATCTGAAGCAACTGATGGAACATGTTTCTTTGCAGTCTCAAGATGTTGACAGAGGCGCAATTTCTGAGCAACTTCTGAATTTGCTTGATGATAATCTCTGACTGTTGCAGAGATATCTGAGAGATAATGAACACGTTCAGGAGGTATGACGCCTTTGCGTTCTCCAAGATTTTCCATTGGCGCTCGGCTTTCAAATCCAACAAGAGGTGAGAGCTTTTGCCATAATGCATCCACTCCCGGATCTGCAAATTGACTTGCAATGGTCGCAACAACTGGAAGTTCTTCATCAGCAATATCGAACATGTTTCGGTTTCTTCGAACCTGCTTTCGAATTGCTCGAAGAGCATCTTCACTGCCTCGCTTTTCGTACTTATTGAGAACAACAACATCTGCGACATCTAGCATCTCAATTTTTTCAAGTTGAGTATGAGCTCCGAATTCTGCAGTCATAACGTACAAGGAACGGTCTGCAACAGAAGTGATTGCATCACTTCCTTGGCCAATTCCACTTGTTTCACAGAAGATAAGATCGAAACCGACCGCCTTTGCAACCTCAATTGCACGATCTAGGTTTGCACTGATTTCAGAACCGCTTCCTCTACTGGCAAGACTACGCATGTAAAGGTCATTATTGGAGAGGGAATTCATTCGAATACGATCGCCAAGAAGTGCTCCACCCGTTCTCTTTCGTGTTGGATCAACACAGAGTAGGCACACTTTCTTACCTGGATTGTCACGTTGAATTCGTAGCATCAATTCATCGAGAAGGCTCGATTTTCCGGCGCCACCAGTTCCTGTAAATCCAATCACAGGAACTTCTTTGTCAGACGAACGGCATAACTCAAGCATGGATTGGAATGATGCATTATCTGCAGATTCAGAAAGTGTAAGCAAAAGTCCTACATCAGCCATATCATTTGCTGTGACAGGTCCTTTGAGAGATTTCATTCGCTCATCACTGATCAAGTCAACTTCGGCAGCTTGATCCATTAAGTGATGAATCATACCCATCAGTCCCATCTTTCTGCCATCATCTGGAGAATAGATTTTGGAAATTCCTGCTTGATGGAGGTCTCTAATTTCTGGAGGTGTGATTGTTCCTCCCCCTCCTCCAAAGATTCGTACATGCTCGCAACCAGCTTCATCGAGGAGTTCTCGAATGTAGGTGAAGTATTCGACGTGTCCTCCTTGATAAGAGGTTAATGCGATCGCATGAGCGTCCTCTTGAATTGCACAATCTACGACATCTTTTGCAGAACGATCATGACCGAGATGAATGACTTCGGCTCCTGAAGATTGAATCAAACGTCGCATGACATTAATCGCTGCATCATGGCCATCAAACAGCGATGCAGCAGTGATGACACGTACTGGACCAGTACTCGTTTCGAACACGGGTTGCTCCGTCTCGTCTTCGGCCATAGTCATCCCAAGTGGAATGAGTTCATGAAATCAAGGGTGGTATCATACTTGTGATATTTCATCATCTGCAAGTGGAGGAAGACCAAGTTTTGCTCTGACATAATCGGTATAATTGCCGTAGTAGACCTTGATTTTACCATCTTTTAATTCCCATATTCGATTGACACATTGGTCGAGGAACCAACGGTCGTGAGATACGGTGATGAGTGATCCTTCGTATCCAATAAGGGCCTCTTCAAGAGTTTCTTTCGATTCCATATCCAAGTGATTGGTTGGTTCGTCCATGAGCAAGAGATTGTTGTCTTCGAGAAGGAGTTTGAGTAGTGCAACACGAGCACGTTCTCCACCAGAGAGTTGCTTGAGTTTCGTATCGACTTGATCGCTTGCAAATTGGAACCTTCCTAATGCTGCACGGATATCTCCGTATTGGTAATCTGGACGTAATTTTTGAATCTGTTGAACTGCGTTCATTTCGAAATCGAGTGTACCGTGATCTTGATGGAAGTAGCCAATAACTGAACCTGGCGAAACATCGATTTTTCCACTGTCAAGCTTCAAATCACCATTGATGATTTTCAGAAGAGTGGTCTTTCCTTGTCCGTTTCCTCCTACAATCCCTATTCGATCACCTTTGCGAACTTCGAGTGTTTGATTGTCGAGGATTGGGCGTTCAAGTCCTTCAAACGTCATTGTGGCATCCACTAATTCGAGAACATCCATGCTCGCTTTGTCAAGAGCATCAAGTGTGAGTACCAATGGTTTTCTCTTCTTTGAAACTCGAGCTCTCAATGCTTTCATTTCTTGCTGCATACGTGTAATCATCTTGTGTTTAGCAGAAATCGACTTGTCGTATTTGTTGGCTCGCTTCATTTGCTGAATTGCACCAGTTGTGGCTTGAATCTTCTTCTCAAGCGTTGCGATATGTTCTCCAAGCGCTTTTTCACTTGCCTCTTTCTGGACAATAAATTGGCTGTAGTTGCCCTTCCAAGGCCATGCTCTTAGATTATCGACTTCTACAATTCGAGTACAGACTTGATCTAGGAAGTAACGATCGTGAGATACGATTAATTGTGCGCCTTTGAAATCTTTCAAGAAGGATTCAAGCCATTCAGTCGTCTCGATGTCTAAGTGATTCGTCGGCTCGTCCAGAAACATAACGTCGATACCAGAAAGTCCGACGAGTTGTCGAGCGAGAGCAAGTTTTGCTTTTTCTCCACCCGATAGTTGTGAGACGTTCATGTCCATTGGATGCTTGTCAAGACCAAGTTCTTCGAGAATGCCCTTGGCAATTCCAGCAACGTTTCCACCACCAGAGGCTGCGAGTGTTTGCTGAAGTTCCGAATAGCGTTCCATGACCGATTCCCAATCGCCATCATAGAAGGCTGGTTCAATCATTTGGGCTTCAATCCCAGCAATCTCTTCTTCAAGTTCTTGGAATTGTCGGCCTTTCCGACTGAGTTCGCCTTCAATGGTGGATTCTGATTCAATATCTCGAATCTGAGTCAAGTATGCGATCCTGATTCCTGGAGCGAATACAATTTCTCCAACATCTTGTTCTTGTTCACTGATGGTGTTGAGGAGTGTTGTCTTACCTGCACCGTTGTGGCCAACGATTCCGATGCGATCTCCATCGTTTACGATGAGATTAATGTCTTGGAGTACATCGGTTGAACCAAAACTTCGGTCAACGGCCTCGACTGTTATGAGCTCGCGAACCATAGTATCCCCACGCTAAGCCCACAACTGGGTGTTCAAAACCCAATCGGTTGAATCGGTCTTCACTGGAGGGCTTCAATAGCACTCTCGTGAAGGGAAAGGAGGTTTCGAAGTTTAACCTTCATTGACGGGGTTGTCAAGTCATTATCGATGGTCCATTCTTCAGGATCAAGAATGAGGTTGGCTGCAACTTCATAGCCCTTCCAAACAGGTGCCTTCATGTTCTTTTCCTTTAGTTCAGCAAGTAACCAATCTTTGGTGCCTTGTCTTCCACAAATATCTGCATCACTACCTGAATTATCAACGCCTGCACCTTGCATAGCTGCCTTCATTGCATCCATGTTCGGATGTATAATGAGATAGGTTCGCAACATATCTTTGCCGTCTAGCACTGCTTGTTCAACAAGTGGTGATAGTTTGAGATTTTCTTCCAATGGAGCAGGTGATACGTATTTACCGTTTTGAAGTTTGAATTGGCTTTTGACACGTCCGGTGATTGATAGGTAACCATCTTTATCCAGTTTACCAAGATCTCCAGTTCTGAATACACCTGGTTCGACAATAACTTCCTTAGTAGCATCTTCATTATTCCAGTAGCCTTTCATGACGTTAGGTCCGTGAACAATGATTTCCCCTTCGTCAGGTCGGGCAGGATCGTCCCAAGCATCGGTGTCAATAGTCACCTTAACGCCGTTGGCTACGAGACCAACACAGCGCAATCTGGACTTTCCAGGGCCAGACCAACCGTTAGCGGAAACGAGTGGTGAGGTTTCAGTAAGACCATATCCTTCGTAACAACTGAATCCAACTTGCTGGATGAATTCTGCTACGTCAGGAGATAATGCTGCTGCACCAGACATACAGAATCTGATGTTGCCACCGAATCGTGCTCTAACCTTGGACCAAACTAGTTTGTCATACAGTTTGTCAAAGAAACCACTTGCAGGTACAGCATCACATTCTACACCAGCCTTTGCGATTCTTCTTGATGCATGTTTCTTAGCCTTGCCAATGAGTATCTTTTTGACTCCAGTTGCGGCATCAAATTGACTGTTAACTCGATCATAGAATTTGTTCCAGACTCTAGGTACTGCAAGCAATACAGCTGGTTTGATTTCGATACATTCATCGGCGATCTTGGTTAGGTCGGAGATGAGGTTGATGTGTACACCACAGCGTAGCATCCAGTGCAAATCGAAGGTACTTCCAAAGGAATGCGCCCAAGGTAGGAACGCAGCGTTCTTGTCGCCAACATAGATGACGAATGCGGATTGAACACAAAGGATGTTGGAAAGCGTGTTCCAATTTGTGAGCATGACCCCCTTAGGGTTACCCGTTGTTCCAGAGGTGTAGATGAGGGTGTTGAGTGCAAACGGATCATCTGCAATTTCGATTGCAGCTTCACTTGCACGACCAGCAGCGACAAAGGATGTCCATTCGTGTACTTCAACGCCTTTAGGCGGTAATTGATTTGCAGGTTCATTGCCGAGAAGTAAAACTCCACACTTTGGCCACTTAGCGGCATCTTTCGGCATGTTTTCAATAAGTTTGTCGAGAATTTCTGTATCAGATACAG
>CAXAHE010000103.1:0-5318 GCA_963968475.1 uncultured Candidatus Poseidoniales archaeon
CTCGAGATGTACTCAGTCTTGATTCCGTTCATGGCTTGCAATTCCCAACAAGTACGAAATTACGTATTTTCACACATCATCTTGGAGAATTTCATAAGCATCTACCAAAGATTGTTGTTGAAAATAATCATGATGTGATGAACATCAACAATCCTGATGACGATTTACAGACTATTCTTGGATATCTTACTGGGGGAAGTAACTGATGGCAAAAGGACGAGGGGAAACCATTTGGACTGCTCTCGACCGTAAGGCGACAGCAATTGCAGAGTTCACCATGCGCCAATATCGGACTCGTATCTCGACATGGGTCGTACTCGGAGTGGGATTCCTTTCCATCTCTGTAGTGTTGCTGTTTTACATCGATGCAATGAATACAGAAATCGAAGCGATTGACAACGACGGAGACTCCTTTGATTCCGATGGCGATGGGTATGTCGATGGTCAAGAATTCAAACTTGGTACGGATGTGTATGATGAATTTTCTCATCCAGGATTATTTGATCCACCTGTTGAACCAGAACCTGCGTCGATGTACATCAACGAAGATGATTATGATTGGGATTACTCAGATGCCCGTAGTGTGACAAACACTGGTTACGACGATGATGGTGATTGTCGAGAAAGTCAATTGCTTGAAAGTCAAAAAGATACGAACAATGATGGTATTCCCTGTAATATTCGTATCGTATTCAATTCACTAACAGGTGAATATGAAATCTTTGCTGATTCTGGTGTTGATGAAGACCCAGATGAAGATCGCTACGGCAAAGAAGCACAACACAGAGCCTTTGTTTTAGCAATTGGAAAACTTGGTTTCGTGTTTTTACTGAGTATATTCATCCCCTTATTCTTAGCAACAGGCCTTATTCGAGATGAGATGACCTCTGGAACGATGCATTACATGACAGCAAAACCAATTGCAAGAGGAGAAATCTTCCTTTATCGAATGCTTGGGTATCTTGGCATTGTGTGGCCATATATGCTCGTTATGTGTTTGTTAATGGCAATTATCTCAGGCTTACTCGGGCCTGGTGATCAATTCTTCAGATTTTCAGATCTTGGCGTGTGGTTTAGTGTACTTATTGCTGCCTTGCTAGCAACTCTCGTGTACGGTATGCTGTTTTCATTTCTCGGAGTACTTTGGAAATATGGTATTATTCTCGCCTTACCAATTGCAGCATGGGAACTTGGAATGGCTCTTCTCTCGATGAGCGTCCCTGAATCAACCTTTTTGCGAATGTCAATTGTTGGATGGTCCATGAGTATCATCGATTCTGGAGCGTTACTCGTTTGGCCTGACATGGACATGTTTACTCAAGCAGGATCGTGGGCTGGTGGCTCGAACGATGGGAATTCTTTCTTCTCCTTTGAGACTGAATCCTTGCCTGGCCATGGAGCTTTAGAATGGGCCCAGAGCGACCTTGGATTAGGCATGGGGCCATATCCTACGATCATAGTTTCCATGATGGTATTAATCGCCCAAGCGGCTTTCTTTTGGTTCATTGGGCAACTCGTCTTTAAGTCCAAAGAAATCGAATGAGGAGATTTCATGGATTCATTTCAAGGGGATTTCTCTTCATTGTGGACACTTCAACAGCGTCAACCCCTGAATCATCTCACATGGGATTGGTGGTGGTGGCTTGTCATGCTTGATGATCCTGAGAACGTCGAGCCTGGTAAACAACTGATGGTTTTATGGTCGACAAAAGACAACGAAATGGTTCAAGTCAACGATGTAACTTGGAATCCAAAAGGAAAACCTGGCTTCGATGAACAAGGTGGTATTCGACTTGATGGGATGGTTTGTGCATGGTGGTTTGATGGCTCAGTAATGCATGATGAAATCATAAGTCATGTATGCGATATGATTGTTCTTCCAGCTCATCATCCATCTTGGCCTTCTTCTTCAAAGTCCAGTTTAGGAGGTGGAGCGGTTGTCCCTCTTCTCGACTCAGATTGCTCAATGGGAATGGTTGAAGATCGTTCAAAATTCTGGCTAAATCTCAATCTATCGGGGAAGAGCCCAATCCAATCCGTTCAACTTGATTTAACACCATGGAATCCCGCAATGTCCACCGCCCGTCAAGCGAATGCGACCTATGCAGCAAACATGGGGTATGACATTTTACGATTACATGGAACCAAAGTATCTGGTGTCATCGATGGTGAATCTGTTAGTGGAACTGCTTACTTCCAGAAGGTATGTGTTCAAGCCCCAAGTGTCCCTTGGTATTGGGGTATGCTCCATTTTTCAGATGGTTCTTATCTCGATTGGTTTCTTCCACATGCATCGCTTACGATGCTTAGCAGAGATGCAAGGGCATGGAAAAAGCGTGATATTTCTCATATTGCGCTAAGTCAAGGAGGGCTTTTCCACGATGCACAAAACAAACGAAGCGAACGATTTGAAATTGTATCGGTTACGAAAGATAAACAGTCGAATAACCTGCCGCACTTCGACGTCCAACTGAAAAATGGAAGGACTTCAATACACATTTCTGCTCAAGCAGTTGAACGAGCTCATTGGGATTTCCACCAACCCACACGAGGTGGTATCTGGTCCCATTTAACTTACAATGAATATCCCTTAATTATCAACGAATTAAAGATCACAGATGAATTTGGAATCCGCATAAAATCAGATTACCAATGGGTGAGAGGAAATGCAGAACATAGTTGGGGCTTTCTCCATTAAGAAAAACTCAGCCAAAACAGACCTGATGGTGGGGGAGGACTTATGACCCAGTGGCGTAAGAGTTATCTGAGGCATAGACGTGACTGAAGATGCAGATGCGACAAAAAAACCAACAGTTCAAACAGATTCTGATGAAAAATCCAAGGCGGATAATCAAGAAGCAATGAAAAGCCGCTTCAAATTAATCGAAGGAGAAGAAGTACTCCTCACAAAGCAACCAAGCGGAGTTGGTTTCCTCAACATGTATGTTCTTGGCCTATTGGTTTTCGGTGTTCATCTCATTTTCCATGATACGGAATTACTGCTTAGTGACGACTCCGGTGGCGTTCTTAAAGCAATTGTTTGGCTCATGGATCTTGGCGGTTCTGCGTTACCATTTGGATTTGTTCTTGTCATGGGAACAATTACTTGGTTTAACAGAATGTTGAATTCATCTACATCCGGTAAGTGGGTGACCGTTTGGTTACTTATTGCAACACTTCTTCCTGTACTTATCCAAATCGACGGTCTTATCGCATTAATTCGTGACTTGTTCTCCGATTCAGATGTTGATCGTTTCCTTGGTTTCGATTACAATTTTCTCATCGCAGGGATCGCTTTGACAGTTTCCTTCTGGGGACTTGTTTTCTATTACCAACGAAGTTTTGACTATGCAATTACAAGCAATGCTGTCATCTTCAAGCATGCATTCCTATTGAGTCGAGCACATCGTAGAATACTCTTCGATCGCATCTCAGAGGTTCAAGTTGAGCGTACACCTTCTGGCACAATGATGGGATACGCTACATTGACAATTCTAACAGATTCCGGTGTCGGAATCGTAGAGGAATCTGTCGGGGGAAGCGTCGGGGTATCTCCTAGCGTGTCCTCAAACGAAAACGATGGCAACGTCGAAAAAGCAGGAAAGAGCATAATTCGTTCCTTCTTTGCCCTCATGTTTTACCAGCGAACAATTCGAACAGTCCGTCCAGATCCAAAGCACTGTTTCTTTAAAATCCGTGGTTGGGAAGATACCAAGACCTTGCTTAATGAAATGCACAAAAAGCACAGTCAGTCGACAAAACTAGACAATCTTGCTGATATTTTAACACAGCAAGAAGGACAGGATTGAACCGCTGTGTTCAAAAGCCAATGGTTTGTCCATTGAACTGGAGAGAGAAAAATGAGTGATGAGATAATGGCTGAAGCAATCGAATTGTTCCGTTCAGGGGACTTGAAGGGAGCAGTTGACAACCTCGATTCTAAACTACGTTCACACAAGGATCATGCAAACCTGCATCACACCTTTGCAGAATTTGCTAACATGTTAAACATGGAAGCGCAAGAAGATGTTGTCCCTGGTGGCAAAATCATGATGTCTTACAAGAAAGCAATGCAACTTGACGAAGAAAATGTCGAGTACATCGCTGATTTCGCATCCTTTGCACTCGAATGCCGACGTGTTCCTGTTGCAGTAAAAGAATTCCAACGATACGCTAAGAAACTCGAAATTGAAGATATTCCAGTTGATGATGCCCTTTACCAAGCAAGTCGGAATCTCGTAGATGCGATTGAAGTAATGGATCCTTCTCGAAAGGCACCAACCATTCAACCATGGCTAAAGCAAGCTCTTATCTGGGCTGTTGGCGGACTCGGATTTACTCCTGAAGAAGCAATTGAAGTCCTTGGAAGCGATGACTGAGGCGAACTTAATGTCCGATGCAGAAACTCGTCTGCATTTTCGAATCGGCTATCTTGGTGACTCATATCACGGCAGCCAAATACAACCCGATGTTATCACCGTCCAAGGAGAATTAGTTCGAGCGTTCCAGTCTCTTGGTTGGATTTCAAAGACTGAAGAAGAACACAATCTCGTTCTTTCAAGCCGAACAGATGCTGGCGTCCATGTAAGACTCAATGGGGGGACTGTTCGCATTCCAACCTCCTTGTGGAAAAGTATCACGCCAAGAAAGTTCATTCGGGCGGTGGATGACTTGCTCCCGCATGATATTGCGTTCCTTGATGTACGTGAAGTTGGATTCGATTGGAATCCCCGAATCGCTTTACATCGAACCTATCGCTACAGACTTGAAGGAATTGAATTCTGGAATGATCCGGGTGAAGTTCTCTCGGAGTGGCTTTCATTGTTCGAAGGAACTTATGACGCTACTAATTTTGCACGACTTGAACCCGGGAAGAATCCTATTCGAACAATCCTCTCCTGCACTCCTTGGATTGTTGATGGCAGAACTGTAGGTTTCGAGATTATTGGTGAAGCATTCCTTTGGAATCAAGTTCGGCGAACGGCGATGGCCATACACCAGATGGCACTCGGTGAACTTACTCCAGAACAAGTAAAATCAGCACGAGATCATCCTGAAATTAGTGTTGATTTCGGAGTAGCTCCTCCTGAATGGCTCATTCTTTGGGGAGTGGAATGGGAAGATTCCCCAATACCTGATTCAATGTCTGAGTTCAATCACTTTTCTTCGCCTCCTCTCCCGAGTCGCATTGCAGAACGTACGATGAGAAAACGCTGGAGGCAAGCAGCGAAAACAGAAATCAAAACTCTGTTGCATCTTGAATGGATGGAAATAGGACGCTTACCATTGGCTTTTCATACAAATCAGAACATCTGACT
>CAXAHE010000104.1:0-5211 GCA_963968475.1 uncultured Candidatus Poseidoniales archaeon
TTCTTATTCCGTTCACTCTGTTGGGATGACAAACAAGGCACGTTGTATCGAAACAAGGCCAAGAATAATCATTTCCAATGAAATCAACATATTTCTTGTCAACCATTTTTTGCCAAAATGGTCTCGAATGATCCCATGTATCGACCCAGATTGTCGCTTCTGAAAAGAATCTCCTGATTCTTGAAATCATTTTTGTTCCATGCCCTTTTCTTCTTTGATGTTCATTAAACACAACGACATGATGAATTTCAATTATTGTCCAATCTTCATTCGGAATGATTGTGCATACAGCATGCGGAAAACTTCCTTGGAAAATCCACCACTCTGGTCTACTTTGATGTTCAACAAAATACGCTTCGTTCGGTCTAAATTTGCTTGTTTCTAATTGTATCATTTTTTTCACCTCATTGGTATTCATAATCTTCTGGCCTTCCTCCAGGCCATTCTCTTTCCATTCTCTGAATGTATTCGGCATTCCCTTGATCTTCTTTGAACTGAATTCTCCAAATTTCGCAATCATCGATGCATAAGAGAATGAGAGAAATCAACTCAGCAGGAAGGCTACCTGAAAGTCCTCTATGGAAACAGTACCACGAATCTGGTGTATGGACTGTTGATTCCCCTCCATAATCGGGAACGTGACTAGGACATGTCCAAAACGGTCCCAAGGAATGGTCGATTATGCCTCTATGATAGAAACAGCTTCTCATCGTCATCCAGGACTTCTTCTGCTTGTCTTTTTTCCATTCCTCGTATCTCTTGTTGTACTCAGCCATCGCCCCAGTGTTCACCCAACACCCATTTTCGATGCACAGGTCAAATGAGAAGGTATTCCCATGTTGGCCTTGTATGGCTACTGTGTATTCATCAAACGAAATATCCTCATTCTCATGAATCAGTTGGAATAATGCAAGCCATTGCTTCCTTTCAGCTTTGATTTCATCAGTATCATCGTCACTCTTGAAATGAAGCTCATCCTTCATTGAGGTGAGACAGAGTTCCCAATCTGGCCAATTTGACCATGTTGTTCCTTCATCAGTTTCCTTCTGGTTGTAGGCAAAAAATATCGACATTAGTCCTGATACAGTATCGAGATTTTCGTTGTGTTCTATCATATCTTCTGGTTTTTTGTATTGTTTTGTCATGTTCTTTCCTCCTGTTATTTATTGAATGTGGCGGGGGTACCCGGAGTCGAACCGAGATCCTAGGATTCGAAATCCCAGATGCTATCCATTACACCATACCCCCAAGGTATGTTCAGATCCCAGAACGGAGTTCATCCGTTCAATAACCGTCTTTTTATCGAATCGGACGGGATCTGAAATATCGGCGATACCGATACTTCCAAGAATGCGTTTCTGTCATTTTATCTCTCCGTCGCAAGTAGGCTATAGCATGACACTTAATAAATGTTAAGTACAGATTTGTCGAAAATCAGTCAAAACACTCGGTAATTTCAAACAAGACATGTGTGTGGGAGAAGCATGCACATCGTGATGGTCTCAGGGGAATATCCCCCTCGTTGGGGCGGAATGGGCTCAGTCGTCTTCCATCTTGCAGGCCATCTTGCTCAACGGGGACACAAAGTCACAGTCATTACAAGAAAACACAAATTGATGCCACCTACCCAACCTGGCGTCGAAGTTATTCCAGTTCGCTGGGCTCCGTTACCGATGGCATTCACGCGTTCATTCGGGAAAAATGCTCTAAAGGCTCTCATCAAACTCAATCGCCGTCGTTCAATTGATGTTGTGAACGCTCATCTTCCACTTGTTTCATGGACTAAATCCCAATTCAAGTTCATTGAGAAGAGTATCGCTCCTGTTGTTAGTACTCTGAATGGCTCATGGGTCGGGGAAAAGGAGGGTGTTCGTCGAGCTGCAATGAATCGAGAAACTGCGACTTGGAAAAATCCGAATGATCTCGCAATCCGTCTCACGAGTTGGTGGTACAAGCGATACGAGCGAAACGGTGTTTTGGAATCTACGTGCAGTGTTGCAATCTCAAGATCAACTCTCGAGGAATTTCATAAATTTTACAAGATACCTGATGACACTGATATCGAAGTCATTCATTACGGATGCGATCCACGAGTATTCAGACCCCCTGACAAAGACGATGAAGCTGAACAATTGAGTCATGAGCGCATTCGAAAAGCATATGATTGCGCCGATGAAGAAGCATTGAGTTACGGGCCCAAAACAGAAACACCAATGCTCTTGGCAGTTGGCCGCCTCGTCGCTCGTAAGGGTTACATGTCTCTCCTTCGAGCTATGCCATTGATTCTCAAGGAACATGAAAATGCTCGATTGGTGATTGTTGGAAGAGGGCACATGAAGAAAGCCCTTCTCAAGGCTTCCGAAGAATTAGGAGTTGCACATGCCGTCTTCATCAAGAGTGGTATGGCATTTGAAGAACTTGCTCAGCATTATCGTTCTGCTGATTTGGTTGTATATCCATCGTATTATGAGGGCCAAGGATTGATTCCTCTCGAAGCGCTCGCATCAGGTACGCCTGTAGTGACTGTTGACCAGCCTCCATTGACAGAAATGGTTGATGATACCGTTGGAGGATTGTTCGACCGTGGCGATTATGCTGGCATGGCAAAGGTTGTTTGCGATGAATTGAATGGTTCAGTCAAGCGGATTAAGAAGGCTAAAGCAGGTCGCAAGCGAGTCCTTGAATCGTTTACCTTCGAAGGTAATGCAGAAATGTACGAGGACGTATTCCAACGTTCAGTTCAGAAACGTCACTGGCGAGATAAGTAATCTCGAATGTGATTTATGTTCAAAACGCTAATTTTAGGCCGTACTAAATTACCAAGATATCATATGTGTGAGTTTTTTGGTCTAACCATGATGAGAAAGCAGATTGTAATTTTTACACTTCTAATTTTACTTTTTGCAGCCCCTTCATATGCTACAGAATCCAAAGATACTGAACTGGTTGAGAAGTTTGGTGTTGGCTTCGATGAGGTCGTCATTGCAGACTCATCTGACTTCCTCTCAGACCCACGAGATTTAGAATTCCATCCCGGAAGAACCAATGAACTATGGATCGCCAATCGTGCTTCTGACAGCATAACAATTGTTGAAGACACAGGAATGGATACTCAAACCTCCCAAAACAGAAAGGATTCGAACCGCAACCATTTCCTTGAAGAAGTCAGTGCCATCTCCTTTGGTGCTTATCATCCTGAATTTGATTGGCAATGGGGCTCAGCCCAAGAAACTGGAAACACGTTCTGTGGGCAGATAACAGAGAACTACTTCATGGGTCCAACCTTGTGGCCGTCTTCATTAAATCACTTCGCTGTTGAAAATCAAAACAATGGCAATGGCCTTCTTGGCAGTCACATTGACATGAACCACGAATCGCCATATGGTGTTGGAATTGCACATGATTATGACAATGTGTACTGGTACAATGATGGCTACTACGGTGAACTTGTGCGTTACGATTTCAAAGACGACCATGATACTGGACAAGACGACCACTCTGATGCAGTCGTCCGACGCTATTCAGAAATTCAACTCACGCATTCATATGGCACTCCTGGACATATGATTATGGATGATTCAACCGGTATTCTTTACATTGCAGACGCTGGTGCAAATCGGGTTCTTTGGGTAAATACCGATGACTCAACATACACTACCACCGACATCATGGACGACCCCTCCCGCCTTGAGCCTCTTGCCGAGTATTCCAGAATAGGAGGGATTGAATGGGGCGTATTAGCCACAGGACTGAACAGACCTTCTGGTATCGTACTCGATGATGGGCAATTATTTGTTTCAGAAAATGGAAACGGGAAGATTGTTGCTTACGATCTTGCAACAGATGGAAAAAGCGGAGTTCAACTTGATAAAATTCAAACTTCAGCATCATCCATAATGGGCTTAGAAGTTGGTCCAAATGGCCATCTCTACTATGTTGATAATGGCCAAGACAAGGTTCTACGAATCGATCCATACATGGATGAAGATGGAGACGGAATCGGCGATGAAGTTGACAATTGTCCTTACATCGCAAATCCGCTTCAAGCAAACTTCGATAATGATACACTCGGAGATATTTGCGATTATGACGACGATAATGATACTGTGTTGGATGTTGATGACCAATGTACTCAAGGATATCTGGATTGGACATCTACGGCACTGACCGATCACGATGGCGACGGATGTCTGGATTTATCTGAAGATACGGATGATGACAATGATGGAATCATTGATTCCTCTGACTTGTGTTCAAAGGGCGCACTCTCTTGGCAGTCTTCTTCCTCAACAGACTATGATTCGGATGGATGTCAAGACGCAACAGAAGATCTCGATGACGACAACGACCGAATCTGCGATGGTGCAGACTCTGACGATGTTTGGGCTTGTACTCCATCAACAGCAAGTGTTGACCTTTGTCCAACAAGTTCCCTTTCCTTCTTTTCAAACATTGAAAACGACGCTGACAGAGATGGCTGCGAAGACGCAAACGAAGATCTTGATGACGACAACGATGGATTCACGGACGATATCGACACCTGTCCAAGAGATGCAGGAACGAGCTCGCTTGGTTTGGAACTCGGCTGTGATGATTATGACCAAGACGGCTACAGTGATGCCACTGATGTTTTCCCAACTGAGTCAACACAATGGCTCGACGCAGACGAGGATGGTTACGGAGATAACGCGGATGGATTCCAAGGAGATGGATGCAGCGATGTCGTTGGAGATTCAACAGAGGATCGATTCGGTTGTCCTGATGCGGATGCGGATGGATGGTCTGATGTAAACGATGCTTTCCCGAATGAGATTACACAACACTCCGACACAGATGGAGACGGCTTTGGAGATGCAATTGATGGGTTCCAAGGCGATGAATGTCTGAATGATGCTGGAACATCCACAGAAGATCGATTTGGCTGTCTTGATACCGATTCAGATGGTTGGTCAGACCTCAACGATGCTTTCCCTGGAGATGTTACACAACACAGCGATGATGATGGAGATGGTTATGGAGATAATCCAGAAGGAACAACTCCTGACAGTTGCCTCGGTATCTACGGCCTTTCATCAGAAGAGCGCTATGGCTGCCCAGATGCAGATGGTGATGGTTGGGAAAACCGATTAGATGCGTATGATGATAATTCACTTCTGTGGTCAGACTCAGATGGTGATGGTTATGCAGATCAGACAGGAACGAACCTATCAG
>CAXAHE010000105.1:0-5120 GCA_963968475.1 uncultured Candidatus Poseidoniales archaeon
GTTTGTTCCATCACCGAGAACAGAACCTGCGACGTGTGTTCCGTGGCCATCAATGTCTGATGGTCCATCATCTGCAACACTTCCACAACTGCTTGCTTGTGAGCTTGTCATGCCCCAAGAAACAATGTCGAGTATATGATCGGAAAAGTCAGCATGCATGGTTGAATCATTAACCCCACTATCAATTCCTGAATCGGCAACTGTTACGATAATTCCAGATCCATCTAGATTGTTCCAAGAGGAATCGATACCAGACATGATGCTTTGATCCCATAAATGGTCTGCTTTCATCACTTCATCAGCGACATCATTTTGGAATTCAAACCAAGGCTTTTCCTCAATCCATTCAATTTCGTTTTGACTCGCAAGCCATGATAATGCTGATGAT
Source organism: uncultured Candidatus Poseidoniales archaeon (assembly GCA_963968475.1). Classification (GTDB taxonomy): domain Archaea; phylum Thermoplasmatota; class Poseidoniia; order Poseidoniales; family Poseidoniaceae; genus MGIIa-L2. The sequence goes on from CAXAHE010000105.1 coordinate 389, forward strand.
GACTTTTTGATATCCATAGTAGCAAAACGGCCAACGTGATATGTGACTTCAATGTCATTTCTCTCGTGGATTTCTTCTGGTAATTCATTTCCGCTCAGTGCAAGATGAATTGGAACGTATTCACCGTGATAGTAGTGGGATGATGGGCCTATGTCATGTCCTAGGAGCGCTTTAGCAAGTCTTGTTCGTATTTTGTCGGTTGGGTCGGTTTTTACCAACCCTTCAACACCTAAAGCATCGAGTTGTTTGGTTGAATGACTGTTCAATTCGCAATGGAATCCGTTGTGGGGTACATATGAAAAACAATCGATTCCAGCTTCCTTTAGCTCACCTTCCCATTCAGACGGGACTGGATAGGTATGGGTGAGGATGTAAAATCCACTGAGGATGTTCTCTTGGGTGCGCTTGGGCCAATCTTCAACAGAAGTAACGGTTGCATCTCTATACAGCAAGTCAATCATTCCTATGCCATCCTCAGCATCATACCATCCTTCTGCATGGGCTTTAGTGGGATTGATTCCCAACTGGCTGAGAATATCGAGTTCAGCATTAGTCTCGATGATTATTCCAGGTTGTGTACTGCTCGAGGATGTAAATGGAGCCATTAACTGGACCAGCATAATCGAGACAAGGAAGAAAGAAACGCGGATGCGTCGAGTCGCCATAGTGGTATCTTACCATCGGTCACTCATGAATGATTTGCATACAATCGTGTTTTTTAATTTACGAGGATTCAAAGGAAATGGGCTGTAGCCCCGGACATGAGAGGAAGAAGCGGGGCACCTCAGGATTCGATGGCACCATCGGAAATCAACGAAAAATCACAGGTTCTCGGTCGTCAAATCTGGCGTGTCGTACCTTATGCAAAACGCTATCCTGGTAGAGTTTTAGCAGGTGTACTTGGTAACGCTACAGCCCGTTTCTTCGATTTAATGCCATTCGTAGCGATTGGTTTAGCAGTTGATTATTTTACTGGTGGTGTTCTGTCAGGACCACAAATCATTCAGGATTTCGTGACCTCATTTGGTGGTGATCCAGCAATTGGTTATGGTGTTCTGATTTTCCTTGGATTCTTTTGTCTTGCAATCTTTCAGGGTATCTCTGAGTATTCTTGGCAAACACTGGGGTACAAAATCCAACACGATTTACGGATGGATGCCACTCGCTCACTCATCGCAATGGAAGCCTCGTATTACGACATGAGGCAAACGGGACAGATTATGTCCGTTCTGTCAAGCGATGTGAATCAACTTGAGGATGTTGTATCGGATTCTTCCACTTCCATTATACGGATTGTCGTAACATTCCTCACCGCTTTCCTTATTCTTGTCTTTATGTCTTGGAAACTTGCCATTGTCCTCTTTGGACCTATCATCTTGATTGTTCCAATCGTTTACTGGTTCTCAACAACCGTACAGCGGAAGTATAGAAAACAACGTGAATCAACCGGAGATATTACTGCAGTCCTAGAGAATCTGATTTCAGGTATTGCAGTTGTTCAAGCCTACAATGCTGAAGCATGGGAAGCAGAACGTGTTGAACGAGAATCAGGCTCCTACAAAGAACAAGCAATGGAAGCAAGTAAAGATCGTAATCGATTTGTTCCAATGATTTACGTTGTTGCTGGTATTGCATTCGGTCTTCTTGTTACAGCGGGTGGATGGCTTGCCAAAGAAGATGAAATTACAACGGGTCAACTTGTGACATTCCTTCTCATCAGTACTCGTATGACCATGCCAATGTTCATTTTTGGAATTCTTGTCAATCAATTACAGCGTGGAGAAGCTGCTGCAAGGCGAGTCTTTGCAGCCATTGACTTGGAACCAACAATTGTTGATGCAGATGAGGCTACTGCCCTTCTGGGCCCGATTGAATCGATTGAATTCAAAGATGTTCATTTCACATATCCAAATACATCAACAAAGGTACTCAGTGGTATATCATTCTCAGTGGCTGGAGGCCAATTCCTTGGCGTCATGGGTCACACTGGCGCGGGGAAAACGACCATCCTGAAACTGCTCATGCGGTATTATGTTCCAGACAGTGGAGAGGTCCTAATCAACGGAAATGACATCAATAATTTCACACTCGAAAGCGTTCGTGATGCGATTGGATTCGTTAGCCAAGACCCATTCCTCTTCTACGGAACAATTCGAGACAACGTAAGATACAATCAAGAAGCGAGTGACGAGGATCTAAGTGTAGCGCTTGAACTTGCAGGCGCACTTGAATTCGTTAAGGAATTAGAAGACGGGATGGAAACAATGGTCGGCGACAGAGGTGCAAAACTGAGTGGCGGACAACGTGCAAGAGTTTCTCTTGCTCGTGCATTGTTGAAGAAGCCATCTTTGTTAATTCTCGATGAGGCCTCAAGTGCACTCGATGCAGAAACAGAACGTCGTATTCAAGAGAATTTACTCAGTACAGCTTCTGGAAGAGCAACAATTGCAGTTGCTCATCGTCTGAGTACAATTCGTAACGCGAATGAGATTCTTGCAATGGTTGACGGTGCAGTTGTTGAACGAGGAAAGCACGATGAATTGCTCGAGCACAAGGGTGTTTATTCCAGTCAATGGATTATTCAAACTGGCGATATGGCTGGCCTTTGATCACGTTCGCTTAAGAATCGGTCGAAGAACGGTATCGATTTGTTCTTTGGTGGAAACGGGTATGAATGTCTTATTGCCCCAAAGGATAAGCAATGAAATCAAGAAAAACAAGGGTATGCCGACGATGAGAGACCATATTGCAACCGTCAAATCGAGGATGTATTGATCCTCAAAGAATTCAGAAATGACAATTGTTGAAATGAGTACCAGTACCCGCAAAATGGATAGAATCGACCGGATTGACATCCATATTTCTTCCTGATCAGAAACATCATTATGACTCTGTTCAGGCATGCTATGTCTCGTTAATAGGAATACAAAGCCCTTGTGCTAAGTACTGAGGATAGGCAATCGTTTTCGATTAAAGTGTACGCTCACGGTCGTCAATCTGACGGCCAACGCCAGCAGCTCCGCCAGTTTTACGGACTTCTCTCCAAGCTTTGTTGACGCCTTGCCCGTATGCCCAATGAGCAAGGAAGACAAAGAGTGGTGCAAGTGCAACTGTTCCTATCGAACGATGAGGGCTTGTTCCAATTGCAGCACCCAACCAAGAGAGTCCGATGTAAAAGCCCATCAAGCCGAGAACGCCGTGGACAGCCATTCGAGACCAAGTCCAATCGCCATCAAGTGAAAACCAAGGATAGTCTGTTGCCCCACCAGTTGCAATTCCAGCAATAAGTGACAGAATGGCAACTGCAGTTAGCCACGGGAAGAATCCGATTGCAGTGTGCGACCATGTGGCAATTTCTGGCCATCGTTTATTGGCGACCATTCGAGTATATCCATAATTTCTCATTTGTTTCATGTATGGTTTGAATGGCCGGCGACGACGATGAGGCATAACATTTGATGGATCGATGAAGAGTTTGTGTCCTTCTCTCTGAATTTTTGCATCAAGAACAACGTCTTCTGCACCAATGCAACCTGGTTCAAAGAAGTTGACTTGACGGAGATTCTCCATTCGATGAGCACAGTTAACGCCTGGATTGTGCGTAATCGGAACTAATTCCCCTCTGGGTTGAGCGCCATAGCGTGTTCCAGCGGTCATGAATTTGGTACAGAATGCAACATCAGCACATTTTGCTCCAAATGGATCATCATCAGGTGCAAAGTTTGGACCTCCTACTGCGCCGACTTCAGGATCTTTGAACCAACGAATAAGCTTCTCTGCCCAGTCAAGCGGTGGTACAGTATCATCGTCTGTGAACAGTACGAGGTCATGATCCATCTGCCGAAGTGCAAAATTGCATGCATCAGCTCGGTTTGTTGATGGATCTTCAATCCACGTAGCTCCATACTTTTCACAGACATCCTTCGTATGGTCTCTCGATTTAGAATCTGAAATGATAATTTCAATATTTGGATATGTCTGCTGAGTCAGGCGATTAAGAACAATGTCCAACTCATCTGCATTGTTGATAGTCGGTATGAGAATGGCAACTTTGTAAGGAGTTCCATCCTCTTTGAGAACCTGTTCCACCATGGCAGTGCCACAATGAACTCACATATCAAAAAATGGTTGCATCTCTATTCTCGTAACAAGTTAGTCCTCGGAAGCGTTGTGGCTGTGTGTGGCTTCTTCCAGGAGATTTTGGTTGATTTCTTTTTTTACCTTAGCACCCAACTTTTTCAAATCATTTGTTTTTTTGATGACATTACCGGTGCCAGTGGATAGTCGAGTCATTGCCTCATCATAGGCTTCATTTGCTTGCTTAATTTCAAACCCAAGTTGATTAAATGATTCAAGGAAGAGTACAACCTTGTCATGTAATTTTCCTGCTTCATCGATGAGTTTGACTTGATTTTTACTTTGCAATTCTCGTTTCCACATGTCTTTGATTAGCAAAAGAGCGGTCACTATTGTAGCGCCTGTTACCACTTTTACATTGATATTTCCAGCGAGATCCATATACAATTCAGGACTCTGTCTCATCGCAGCACCGAATGCACTTTCGAGTGGGACGAACATCAAAACGAATTCAACCGAATTAACGTTGGTCATATCCTGGTATCTTTTCGATGCGAGTTTCTTTGCATGAGATGAGATTGATTCACAATGAGGCTTCAAAGCATTATCTGCTTCATCATCTATTAATAACAATGAGTAAGGAAGTTTATTGGGA
>CAXAHE010000106.1:0-5047 GCA_963968475.1 uncultured Candidatus Poseidoniales archaeon
AGACAATTCTAACTCTGCAGTCCAAACACCGTTGGCTTGGACTAATTCGGTTTCATTATTCCAATCCCATTCTCCGAGAATCGATACATTGTCTGAGTCACCATAATACTCGATAGTGAGAGTTTCAGAAGTTGCAACCACATCACCCTCAGCATCTTGGGAGGCAAATGGTATGAATGGCATCATAAGTATGAGAAACAAGACAACATACGAACGCATTCTAGTCACTCCTTATTCTTCTTCATTCGTTGTCGGTTTGTTAAACAGTGCATTTGCTGTATCGACGAGATCATCAATATGCTTGCATAGGAAGGAGCGGACGAAGTCATTAGCTGGATTATTGTAGGCTTCAAGCGGCTCACAATGTTGCTGTAATACGCCTTTATCGAGAATTGCGATTCGATCTGCTAGGGTCATGGCTTCTATTTGATCATGAGTAACATAGATGGTCGTGGTTCCAAAGGTATCGTGCAGTCTTCGAATTTCTTTCCTCATTTGATGGCGAAGTTCTGCATCCAAATTTGAGAGTGGTTCATCCATGAGGAGTACTTTTGGACGACGAACAAGAGCTCTGCCTAAGGCAACTCTCTGACGTTGCCCTCCACTCAACTCCTTGGGTTTTTTATTCAGATGATCGGAGAGTTCCAGTACGCCTGCAATCTCTTCGATTCTGGTTTTTATCTCATCTTTACCAAGTTTCAATTCTCCTTTTGCCATTCGAAGTCCAAAAGAGAGATTATCTCGAATCGTCATGTGTGGATACAAGGCATATGATTGAAAGACCATGCCAAGATCACGGGCACCTGGTGGTAGATGATTCACTTTCAATTCATCAATCATTACATCTCCATCTGTGATGTCTTCCAAACCAGCAAGCATTCTCAAAGTAGTGGATTTACCGCAACCAGAAGGTCCTAACAAGACAAGAAATTCACCATCTTTGATGTCTAAATCGAGACCCTTAACAGCTTCAAAGCCATCTTCATATGTTTTTGTAACGTTCTTAAAATTTACTTCAACCATTGTATCACCCTTTGACTCCACCTGCAGATAGCCCATCGATGAGGAACTTCTGGAAGAAAAGGAAGAGTAACGCAACTGGAAGACTTACCAACACGCTTGCTGCAGCAAAGTCGCCCCAAGCCTGACCAGTCGAAGAGATCAGAGAAGCCAGACCAACAGGGAGAGTGTACATATCGTTCGAAGTATTGAATGTTAATGCAAGAAGGAACTCATTCCATGCGGCGAGGAAACTGAACAAAGCGGTGACTGCAATGGCAGGCGTCGATAAAGGCAATACAACCTTGGTGAACACCTGAAATTGATTGCATCCATCAAGGGTTGCAGCCTCTTCCAGTTCTCGTGGAATTGTATCAAAGAATCCTTTCAACATCCAAACACACAATGGCAATGCCGTCACACAATAAGCGAGTATGAGACCAAGATGTGTGTTCAAAAGGCCAAGTGTTTTCATGACAAGGAAATACGGCACAAGGATGATGATTCCAGGGAACATTTGAACCAATAAAAAGGCAAACATGGAAACATCGCGTCCAGTGAATTTGTACCGGCTAAAGGCATATCCTGCGGGTATTGCGATGGTTAAGCCGAGCAGAGAGGTGCCAATACTTACGATAAGCGAGTTAACAAACCAAATCCAAAATGAATCGCCTTTCAATATCTTAGAAAAGTGTTCAGTTGAGAAGGAGTCTCCTATTTCCCCACCTAATGCATTGCCTGGAGAGAAGGCGATATCGATGATCCACAACAGAGGAATAACTGTAATGAGAACGAAATGGAGTAAGATCAGATGTGTCGATATTTTTTCGTGTTTGTTTATTTTTCCAAAGTTACGAAGTAAACCGAATTCGATAGCAGAAGTGGACAATTTGTTTGAAGTCCATACCGTTACTGCTCGATTTGAAAGCCACCACAAAGACAGAGTTGAAGGTATTATGGCCCATGAATGCATCCAGATATCAAAAATTGAGAGCGAGGAAGAACCTAATCTGAACAATCCTATTCCAATGATAAGTGCGCTCAAAGCAAGAGAAATATTTCGTTTACCGAGTTCGTGAACGTGTGGAAGGCTTGCTCGTAGTGCTGCGAAAAGAGCGCACACGAGAAGTCCAAGGATGAGAGAAAGTGAATCATCTCGAAGCACTTCCACTGTGAGTAGAAGGAGATTAACAATGAAGGCTACAACAAGCCATGTTCGCAAGGTGAGTATTTCCACAGGGACATACCAGTTTCGCATGAATTGAGATTCGGTCATGATGAACCCTCCGTTGCATTTGTTTGCTTCATGTACGTCCAAGAGAAGGCAAGAAGCATGAGGAAGATGATTACCGACCATGCAGCAGCGACGCCGTAAGCCCCTTCTCTAAAGGCCACATCATAGACATACGTGATGAGAATATCCGTTTGCCCAGGCTCTCCAAAGTACAAGTTCGGACCCCCATCCGTCATCAGATAGATAACGTTGAACATATTGAATGTCCATATGAATCCAAGTAATGTGAGTGGGACTAATGCACTCCTTAGATTTGGCAGCGTAAGATGCCTAAATGCATCCCAACCGGTCACTCCATCAAGTTCAGCAGCTTCGTACATGTCCTTGGGGAGTGCTTGAAGAGCCCCGCTTATGGACATCATCATGAACGGGACGCCAAGCCATATATTGACCAGAATAACGACGACTTGAGCCCCTGTAGGATCAGATAAAAAGTCAATATTGGTTCCAAGTAAATCATTGATGAACCCATCTGGTTGGAACATACCTCTCCAAACCAGTACTGAGATGTATGAAGGTACAGCCCATGGCAAAAGAAGTAATGTTCTGTAAGCTGTTTTCCCACGAATCGATGTTCGCTGAAGAAGTAATGCGAGGAACAATCCAATTCCTATGTGAGCGGTAACGTTCACTACAGTCCACACTAGAGTGAAAATTGTAACACGGAGGAAGCCAGATGCTGTGATAACTTCCCAGAAATTTGACAGTCCAATGAAGGATTGTTCCCCAAGATGAGTTTGGTCTGCATCTGTAAACGACAGCCAGAAACCATAGATGACTGGGTAAAAGGTAAGAACTGCAAGAGCAAGTAATGCGGGGGCAATGTAGGCATGAGCTAAACGTGAATTTGTTCGATTCAAGCGTTGATCTCTCCAACGGCCATAACTGAGCAGAGCAATCAATGAAAGGACAATTGCCCCTAATGCAAACATGACTGGAGAGGTGTCTCCCGCACTTGGTCGCTGGTCAGAAACTGAAGTACTGCCAATGGTCGAATAGAACAATTCACCATCTCCATACACATCGATGGTGTGTTCAACGTTTGGAATCATACCGGTTAAGGAGCAGTTCAAATTCGTAGCGAGCGTTGGAATCATGCGAATTTGCCCAGATTGATTCAACTCTTCACCATTTGATGTACAGGAATCGTATCCTGAATTGGACGTCCCAAGAACATCACTAACGATAAACTGCGTATGCAATACTTCGTCGACATAAATACTGTAATTCAACACACTTTGGTTCAGTTGAAATTCAAGAGCAATCGTACGATATCCAGTATTGGGTTGTAACGGAGCAGCTTTCTGTAAGCCATCGATCTGAGAAATGAGTTCTTCATTCGCATCAGAGAGAGCATCCTCAGTTGTTGAAATCCCGCTGTATGCTTGTTCAAAGGCTGTTGAAAGTGGATCGTAAACCAGTGACATTGCCCGAGTCGTTGGGGCAGGTGTTCCAAATTTGGTTTGTTCAAGGAATCCTCGAATGACATCATCGCCAAGAATATCTTGATCATTCTCGAGTTGAGAATGCGTTGGCATGGTGTATGTTTCGAGAGCGAAATCCTTCTGAACAGAGGCTGAGGACAGCCATAGGGCCAATTCTGTAGCTGCAATTTTATGTTCACTTTGCTTACTCACAGACCAGCCTTTGTATGTTACAAGAGGTGACATGCGGTCACCTGAATCCTCAACCAGAGGAAGAATCGTTTGTCCTATGCTCAGGCGACTGGCTTCGTATGTCGCCCAATTCCAAGGGCCATCGATAATCATTGCAGCCTTTGATGAGATAAATTGATTCTTCATCCCTTCGATTTGAGTACCGGTGGCTACAACTTCGTGTTCTAATTCTAAATTTAGCATCCATTCCATAGCTTCAGCAGAACCATTTGAATCGAGAGTTGGTGTTCCAGAATCATTGAACAGTGAACCTCCAAAACCTTCCTGTATTGGGAACCACCAATATGCAGATTTTACTGGAAGGGCTAATCCTTGAACATCTTGATACGTCAATTGCTGGGCTGCATTTAGCAAATCATCATGGGTCCAAGATTCATCTGGATAATCTACGCCTTGAGCATCAAAAAGAGCCTTGTTGTAAATCAAAGAAAGACAATCTTGGCTCGCCGGCACTCCATACAGAGCATCGCCATAGCGCATTGCCTCAAGTGCACGCTCTTCGAAGTTGGATCTGTCCTGTGGAGTGAGATGGGGGCGTAAATCTTCCAAAAGTGGGAGGCTATCGACACGAATCTCTCCAATGGCCCCAAGTTGATCACTGGATAATCGCATCAAATCTGGAGCTTGTCCACCTTGAGCTGCTGTCATAAACAATTGATCAGCATTCCCAAATGGAACCATTGTAATGTCTACTGAAACATTGGGATTATTGGCCTCAAAGGCTTTTACAGCATTGGTAAACACTTCTTCTTCCTTACTCTCTGCTGCAAATGTATGCCAAATATCAAGCGTGATTTCTCCAGAATACGACGAGTTGCCCTCACTATCAGCCGAATCATCGCCATCAAGGCAACCTGGTAAAATGAAAAGCAAGGACAAAAGGAGAGCCAAAATCCCCTTGCGAAGTATAGCCTGTTGGCACTCTTCGCCCATGTTGCTTCGTTGTTTACCATCCAATTAAACAAATCTCTTGTAACGAAGAAATCAGATGTTCTAATTTGTATGAAACGCCAATGGTAAGCGCCCTATTTCCATCCATTCAAGATGCAACAGAGTTTTGATTTCTGTTTTCGCTGCT
>CAXAHE010000107.1:0-4928 GCA_963968475.1 uncultured Candidatus Poseidoniales archaeon
ACGATATTATTCCTGCAATTGCTGAGAAGGCAGCATCCTTACTTGAACTCCCTGTACCAGATCTCGCTGCATCAATTACGAAGATTATGTCGGCAGTCATTGCTGAAACAACTACGGTCTGGAATAAAGAAACAAAGCAGACGGATGTGAACATCATTCTGTATAACTATACTTCAAGAGCACGATCATACACGATTTTAGTCACTTGGCCTGAAAAGCAAGGTGGTAAAATGGTCGGAAATGAACTTGGCGGAAGGAAGGAAGCGACTGGCGTATGGGCATGGAAACTCGAAACGCTACAGCCAGGTGTTCAAACAGTAATTACATACAGCCTTAGTGACATCGAAAAAGGAGATTGGAATGAAACCGATGTGTTCTACAGAGGCTCCCAAGAAGTCATTGGAGCAACGAAGATGGATGAGAAGCTCCTTGACGAAATACGTCGTCAGGAACAAGCATTCGTTGAGGATAATGAGATGTCTGAAGAAGATGTCAGTGAACTTACCGACGAAGAGGAAAAGGAACCACTCCCTGTTCAGGAAGAAATTGTTTCTGAATCTGACATCCCTGCTGAAACACAAGATGATTCAGAAACTGATTCGGGAGAAACGAAACAAACAACTCTCTTTGGAGGTGATTACTGATGGTAGCTGTACGCAAGTCTGTTGAAGAAACAAAAGTAGCTCTACACGGAGTTGTCCGTGAAATGTATGACCGTATTATCAAGGGCGACCCTCCGACTATGACACTACCTGTACGGACCAAAAATAACATTGGATTCGATCCTAAATTGGGTGTTTACAAATATGGGAAGAAGCAAACTATTCGTGATGCTACAAGCCTCGGTTCTGCAAAGCAACTGCTACGCGCATTGCACGTTATTGAATTCATTGAAGCTATGATCGATGATGGTAAATCATCCACTCTCCGTGAAATGTACTATATCTCGGAAGGTTGGGGTCTAGGAAAATTCCAATCTCAGAATGAAAGTAACAATCTTGCTGAGGATTTGGAAATTGTAACACGGTGTTTGCGTGAAGATTTCAAGCTGCGTCCTGAAGAAGATGGGTCTAGAATGATTGGTAACATTACACTACGGGAACGAAACCGCAAGGGGCAATGGATGCGTATCAATGCAAGAGACGATGTTGGAGACAGCGGGTATGGTGTCCCATACAACGTCGAGAAAGAGAAAATAGAATTCTTAGAACACGATGTTAAATTCATCATGGCAATTGAGACTGGTGGTATGTTTGATCGATTGGTTGAAAATGGATTTGATGAAGATTTCGATTGTGCTTTACTCCACTTGAAAGGACAGCCTGCTCGTTCAACTCGAAGAATTATGAAAAGAATGAGTGAAGAATGGGATTTACCAGTAGTTGTCTTCCTCGACGGTGATCCATGGTCTTTCAGAATCTTCGCGTCAATCGCTTATGGTGCAATTAAGACTGCACACATTTCAGAATATCTAGCTACACCTTCATCGACATATCTTGGGATTACAGCTGACGATATTCTCGCTTATGATTTACCAAGTGATGATCTTTCAAAGAAGGATATTGAAGCATTGAATGCTGAATTAACCGATCCTCGATTTGCAGATGGATGGTGGCAAGAACAGATCAACATGATGCTTGAAATCGGAAAGAAGGCTGAACAGCAATCATTGGCAAAATACGGTCTCGATTTCGTAACCGATACATATCTTCCTGAGAAGTTAGCAGAACTTGGTTTGAACTGATTCCAGAATGCGAGCCTTCTTTGAGGAGTGATTCTTCGTCATGGATATGGAGCAGCAGAAGAAGAGCCGGTGGCCCTTCCGAATACTGATTACAGCATTGGTCAGTTTAGTTATTGGTAGTGTTCTGCTTCTATCTGAAATGGATACGATGGCCGAGATTCTTGACCCGCGCAACAACAACGTTTCCGAACTAAACACACAGACTGAGGTACAGAAGCTCGTTGAAATTGATGATGCTGGTTGTTATCGAGCATATGGTGTAGGATTCGATGGGAATGTTACTCTTTACGATCTTGATGGATATGAAAATGGCGAACCGATCACAGAATCAAAGTGTAAACTCGATTACCAGGCAATGGCAAGCGACGGCCAAGAATTTGAAACTCTCGGGACCTGGATTATCTCCACCGAAGGAGATTACATACTGCAGGTCGAATGTTATGGTGAATGTGAGAATGAAACAATCTGGTTGACCTCAATTGACAGTATGGAAGACGGTTTGCTGTCCTCAACACCATTACTTACTGGGGCGATGATGTGTTGCCTTGGAGTTCTCTTACTCCCGTTGTCAGGAGTTCTCTTAGCATTCTCTCAAAATCGAAAAAAGAACGTTATGGTTGTCATGGGACCAGATGGCAACCTTATGCCACTAACCGATTATACTCCTGATAACATCCAGTCACAACTCAATCAGCAGAAAAATGAGACAACGGATGGTCTTGACTTCGATATTCGAACTGGAGAATATGTAGACCCGAAAAGCACGAATGCTCAGGCCCAAATGGAAGGTCAACAACATGTTGCTGCAGGAAGTATGCTCACTACTGAGCAGGTTTACGCATTAATGAGAGGAGATGTCGAATCAGCGTCTACTCCTGAGGAAGAAGTTGTTCCAGATCCATTCCCTACTTCTCCAGGGAGTTCAGTTTCAGCAAATATCCCTAAGCAAGCCCCGCTGAAAGTCGAAAAGCCAAGTCGTAAGATACCTAAAGCAGAGGGCCAAGATTGGCAATCATGGGACGAAGATTGATTTCTCCCCGGATTATTTCGACGAGTTCAAATGAGGGGGGCTCTACGTAACTACAGGTTGAGTAGTATGGGTGACCTCGATAAGACATTGAATCTTCTCCAAAATAAGACTCGTCGCTTAATTCTCGAGCGCCTTGTTCGAGAACCCCATTACCCTATGCAGTTGGCTGAACTCATTGGAATTAGTCAACAGGCTATCATGAAAAACTTGAGGGAGTTAGAGAACGGAGGTTTCGTTGAAAAAATGCAAGTTGCAAGTGAGAAAGGCGGGCCTCCCCGTACTATTTTTCGAGTTCAAGAAGCATTCTCGCTTCGTATTGACCTCGGACCCGACCTCTTCAAGATAGAAAAGAGGAAATTGCCATCAGGTGGACCCCTTCGTTTGAGTTCTAAATTACCGTCGAGCGTGATCCCCATCGCAGAACAGGTAAGTGGACGAAAAAAGATCAGTGTTACTGAAGGAGTACTTCATCTTGAACAACTCAATACACAACTCGAAACGTTAGACCGCCAGAGAGACGCTCTGATAGCGCTTCATCAACAAATCAGAGGACGTATTTCTGCTGCCGTAGATTCAGATTTTGAGAACTACTCACAACGAACAATGGTTCACGCGCTTATTGAAACACCAACCATCCAGCCTGATCTAGGATTAATGGCAAAGGAGTTACAACTTTCAGAACAGGACATCTCAGCCGTTATGACTCGTGTACGAGAACTGGTTGAAAGACAACGCTCCGATAGGTCTGGCGAAGTTGTCGCCATCGACGACAACCCTCACCTCCGCTGGTGGCTTGGTTAAGCTTCAATCAGAATCTTCTGAGCCGAGTACAGACTTCAGTGAAGACTGCTCTGCCATTCGATCCTTAACGTCCGCTCTGCGTCCCTTTCCTACAAGGAAGAGAACACCAAAGAGTGCGAATGTGAGAAGAACAATCATGGTCGGTAGTGCAACCTTTCCTGCTACTTCGCCTGCTACATCGAGGAATGGGTTCGAAGATCCAAGTTCGTTGGAAATACGCACAACGTTGTTTCCTTCACTCGCTTCAACGATGTTGTTACCAGGATCGACGACTACGTAGACGTTCTTGGTACCAGCAGTTACTGGGTAAAGCATGTACAACTCAACGACACGGCCATCTTTCATTGAATCATCAGGCTTGTCGATAGCTCCAATTTCTTGTCGCATGACAATACTGTCTTCATCGCACATGTTGTTGTTCTTCCGGATTTCACTCTTCATGTCATCATCATCATATTCACAAAGAATAACTTCGATATTTGTAGCGTGTACATTTCCAATGTTTGCGATTTCAATTCGGATCGGAATCGAGTCGCCAACGTCTGCTGAGGCCTCGCCGGTTTGTTGTGCTGATCTAACCTCTAAGTCAGGAGCACGCAGGCTGACTGTAATGATCTTCTCATTAGAATCGAGATTGTCTCCATCCCATGCAGCGCTCTCATCATGATCGCCGCCATCTTCCATGCCGCCCATCATTGAAACAACCTTTAGGCCAAGACTTCGAGTTAGAAGCTGTGCACCAGGGTCGATTGAAACGATAGCGACCATCGTGTAGGTTTCGTAAGGAGCCATCTCAGGAAGTCTCCATTCATTGATGTCTTCAAGATAAAGGCAACTGTCTTCTGGGAACGAACTTGCTGTCGATTGTGTAACAACGCACTCCTCCTCACTTTCCAAGTCAAGTCCTACCTGTCGTATGATCTTCCAAGATACGCTCCATCCGTCAAGAGTCCCCATTCCTGGAGTTTCGGACCATACAAGGTCTGATCCAGTTCGGGTCGAAGTGTGGTTGTCCAATGTTGGAACATCAGGAACGTTTCCTGCGTTAGTGATATTGACGACGAATCTGACAATTCGACCTGGTGCTGTGGTCTTAACATCATTCTCAACGGTTGGATCCATTGAGATTTGCATATCATAGAATTCGTTGACTGTTACTTGTAAAGTCGTGACATCACGCAGTCTTGTCATGCGGCCTGAGGCGTCTGGGTACGATTGCTCAGAGTATGTATTGAAGACAACAGTGTAGTCGCCCGCAGGTACTTGTTGAGGGATGTTCATGAGAACATCAAACACTTGTTCAGAACCTACATCAAGTTCTTCGAGTGAGTTTCGTGGAACCTCGATGTCCCA
>CAXAHE010000108.1:0-4872 GCA_963968475.1 uncultured Candidatus Poseidoniales archaeon
GTACAATGAAGAACAATATCTGAATCAATCTGTTGCAATTGTCTCATGATTTCAAATGCGAACTCATGTCCTTTCACAGCATCATTCCTGCCAAGAAGAAGAAGTTGATTTGGTACGCGCTTGACCTTATCAGAAATACTGTGAATGGGATCGATTGGGTTGAGTGATACTTTGCACCTCCCAAGAAGGGGTGTGAGGAGTTCCTTCCAACGTTCTGAAAGGCAGATAATTGTTGCATCACATTCTTCGAGCCTTGCTCTAAGTTTCTTCGCCCGGTTGCCTTTTCCGAGCCATTGGATGATGTTTCCACTATGAATGTGAAAGACTATTTTTCCACCGAGGGAAAAGGCAAATTCTGCAAGGCGGAGTTTTCTATGGAAGGAATAGTCAGAAGCGGAATGGAGATGAACAACGACATCAGTCTTAGACTCCAGTAACTCCTTCAGCTCAGTTTTTGCAGAACCATAAACCTTCAACTTTGAATAGAGAGAACCGGTTGAGTGACTTTCTATCTGTTGGAGATCCCATCCTTCAGGAGGATGATCTGTAAGGGTCTTGATGACTGACTGTATGCCTCCGGGACTGGATATAGGTCCTACATGAACCACTGTCGGCATATACTGAGTGAAGTGTTCTCCACTCATGACATCTTTGCACAAATACGGCCAAATGTCGAAAAAAACGACGGAGAAGTGAAGAATGAATGGTGATTCAAGAGGAACATGCTGTTCTCTCCTGCCATCGTAGAGATTGGTTTCGGGACCTTGGCGGTTCTACCATATCTCAAGCATGGTCTTGATCTCTTCATGTACCGTAAACAGACTCTGGAATATCCATCTGGTACATTCGAAGGCTCCCTCACAGTTCTACTTCCAGTCTGGAATGAAACCGTTGTCATTGGCCATAAACTGGAGAATGTCAGAGAGACTTGTTTAGAGAGGGAGATTCATATCGTCATTATTGATTCTGCTTCCACTGATGATACTGTTGAACAAGTTCATCAATGGAGAAAAAAGAATAAGAATGCCTTTTCTTCATTTACTCTCCTTGAAATGGATGAGCGTAAAGGGAAAACTGCTGCAGTACAGCAGGCCTTAGAGCACATCAACAAGACAAATCCGACAGATGTAGTGTTGATGAGCGATGCTGATGCGTTATTTGAGCAAACAACTGTTTCTCGTATTATGGGGTGGTTCAATGATCCAACGATTGGCTGTGTTGGAGCAACTCCCAAACGTATTGGAGAGAGAGCTGAAGAGAAAGAGCACAGAGGATTGTTCTCAACAGTACGCGTCCTTGAGTCTCAAATGGATAGCACACCATTTCTCGAAGGTTCCTGTATGGTATGGCGGAGAGCAGTTCTCGACCCTCAGGCCTTGTATTGTACTTCAAATGCCGATGATGCTCAAATTGCAACCAATATTCGCATCAATGGATATCGTGCAATCCAGGATAATCAAGCGTTTTTCATCGACCATGCTCCAGCAGAACGTGCAGAACACGCTCGTCAAAAAGTAAGACGAGCACAAGGGCTTCAGAGACATCTACTGCGGCAAAGAACGTATTGGTTTAGTTCAACGCATGGAAGGTTTGCTAGAATTCTACGACAGGAATCTGCTTTGCACATTCTAACACCTTTGTTCTTACTTGCTGGAATGATTGCAATGATTGCTCGATGGCTCATGATTGGCCTGTCCGAAATCGACTTTGAGAATGCAACGCTTACGACCATGCATGTTTCTCTTTTTGCTGTTGAGGCAGTGTGTATCTTATCCTGGCTACTTACTCGGGCAGGATTACATGTCATTGGTCTTTCAACGATTGGTACAATTCTCGACAACAATCTGCATCTTTTGAAAGCGATGTGGATGAGTTCCCGTGGTTCATCTCTTCACCTATGGGATCAACATCTCGATGGACGTAGGGATTAAAATTAAAATAAAAAAAGGCCCCCTCAAGCGCCGGAACGCTTGAGAGGGCGGCTTCACATAAACACAGTTTATGCGATTACAACAATGAACGTATTAGAGATTTGATCTCAAGCGTTGATTGTGTTGGATTCGTAGATCAACTTGTTTGTTGAACGATCTAGAATCTTGATTTGAACTTCGCAAACTCCACCGCTGCAGGTATCGTCAGATCCTTCGCTGATGGTTACTTCTTCACCGAAAGCCCACTTGCCGTCATCGTTATCTGAGATGTCACAGCCAACGCCTGCTACTTTGTCAGGGTTGGTGCATTCGACGTAGACGCCGCCATCAGCCTTCATCTGTACAATGACAGTAGACCATGACAAGTCTTCTCCGGCGTCAAGTGACACGTAGACGAGTGCTTCTCCAGTTGCTGTGGAGAGGGTTGTTCCTGCGCTGTTGACTTCAAAGTCATACATCGAGAAATCGCCGTCTGTGTTGCCTTCTGCAAGCTGGGATGCCCAGACATACAGAACACCTGCCAGTACAACTGTGATTGCGACCATAAGGATGGTTGCGATAACAGGGCTGACTGCTTGTTCGTTTTCGTTTTCGTTTTTCATATTTTTGTCCTCCATAACCCGTATCGGGCGTATCCTACCCACCATCGAGATGATATTTAAAGACATCGGGGGAGTACCTTGATTCTTGGACTTTGTTCGCGATACTGCGCCTTAATTTATTTTTGTAAATAAAAAGAAAAATTGGCGTGCGAGTAGTACAATTCGTTTGTAAATAACATAATGTTTTCACTGAATTGTAACAAAAAAAGAGGTGAACAGGGTGAGAGCTTACGGAGAGGGGATGGGATGCACTCAACGGGAACTTTACAGCCCTGTTCGGGTCAGACTATGCACTTCGCCTTTATATGCGTTTTCAGTATTGAGAATCCGGAGTTAAATCGCTTTACTCTACTGTCAAAATCTCTGGTCCGCCCTCGGTGACAAGAACTGTATGCTCGAATTGGCAGATGTTACCACCGTCTTTACAACCCAGCACATGGTAAGTTTCTAGGAAACGGATGCTGATCAATTTCTTCACCAGGGCTCGCCATTTGCTTTGACGTGACGCTTCATCTGCCTCTGGGAATGGTTTCTCAAGCATTGGATAAGCCCAACGTTCTGCGAATGGCAGAGTAGAATATCGTTCTTCGAGGTTACGCGCCATTTGAGCACCTAGTGGTTTAAGTTGCCCTTTAGCACGAGCTTTTCTTGAGGTGGTCAAACCTGTAATTCGATAGATATTCGATGAATTTGGAGTTCCAAGATTCTTGATCATTCCAGATGATCCCGTTGTGTTGAAGGGCTCAATCGCATAAATCCCGCCTTCCTCGACGACACCTCTGAATCCTTGATTATCAGGTCCACAGGCATATGATGGCACTGATACTCCAGCATGAAGTTCCCATGGCTTGAGTTGATGACCGCATAGATTTCGAATCGGTTGGAAACCAGCATCAAGGGACGGTTGGGCAGCAGCCTGACCTACTTTGTACCATGGCGTGCCCGGGTGAAGCATTTCGATTGCAGCATCTCTGGCTTCTTTAGCGGCTTTGATTTGTTCTGTATGTTCATTACCGTTACCGATTTCAAATGTCAAAGCATTGTCTGCGATATGCCCTTTGATATGAACTCCGAAATCAATTTTTACGCAGTCCCCTTTTTCGAGAACCATTTCGCCTTCCCATCCTTCAACGGAATTAATATTGTGATCTGTGGTAAAATGTGCAGCGAGGTCATTTACTGCAATGGTACCGGGAAAAGCAGGTTTTCCTCCGTGTCGGTGGATGTAACGTTCTGCTGATTCGATGACTTCGTGAAAGGTCTTTCCTGGCGTCAGTTCCAGCTTCATTGCTTCAAGCGTTCTGCGAGCAACATGGCCCGCATCCTTCCAATACTTTAGCGTCGATTCTTCCACCAAGAGACCACGTCATTCGTAGGTACCACGCCCTCTCTGATAACAGTTACCAACGAATCAGGGTTGTTAAAATTGAATTTAACAAAGGTACTTCCGGGCCCTGTGAGCCGATTACCCTCGAGAATTGCGATTTCATCCAATCCCAATCCTAGAGCAGCGTCTCGAACGGTGAGAGCTGGCTCTTCACCCGCTTCATTTGCACTTGTTGCAGTTACAGGGCCAACCGTTTCAGCAAGTTTTCGGGCAATTGGATGATCAAACACCCGTATAGCAATCGAATCCCCTCCTATTCTCTCATCGAGCGTTTCTTTGCTCGGGAAAATTACAGAAAAGCAACCGCGAGGGAACGCCGCCAGAAACTCCTCAATGTCTGGATGGATGTCTACCATCTCTCGAACCTGATCAAGCGATGCTACTCCGATTGAAACGGGCTTTTCTGATGATCTCGCTTTCAGTTCAAATAATCGATCTAATCCTTCAGGTGTTGGAATGCAACCTAGCCCGGGTAATGTGGAGGTTGGATAGGCAATAATTCCCCCACCTTGGATATAGGATATCTGCGCCTCAGAGAGCGTCATTTAATCACCTCAGCGAGTCCATTCTGAGCAATGCAGACGGGCGATTTCTTCTGCTACGTCTCTGTCTTCAGTTTTTACCAAGAGCTTTCCGCTCGGATAGAGAGTCATATCTGCGGAGCCTGTGAACGTCCAGACTATTCTTGTTTGAACTTCGGCTTGAAATCCGGCTTCTGAAATTTTCATTCCTACCGCCTCTATATCGATTGATTCAATCCCGTCTGGCACAATCTGCCAGGCGGCCTTGTTTCCGCAAAGTTCCATTGCAAAACCTTCGGTCAAGAATTCACCTCATATATCGCCTGGGCGGGATGGAGGACCACTCGGTGGACCTGAAGGAGGACCACTTGGGGGACCGCTTGGAGGACCTGACGGTGGACCACTCGGTGGGCCGCTTGGAGGACCTGACG
>CAXAHE010000109.1:0-4708 GCA_963968475.1 uncultured Candidatus Poseidoniales archaeon
TTTACATCGAGTATCGAAGTATATGGGTGGCTTGGGTCGCCCATGCAATCGCTGACGTAGCCGTATTTGCAATCGCTTGGCAGATGATTGTAGGATTCTAATCATCGATGATTCCATTCAGCTTTTTCTCGGTTGAGGAATGCTTTAACACCAATTTCTTTATCTTCTGTATCGAAAAGATTTGCAAATGCTTTCGCTTCCGTAGCAACGCCTTGTGTTAATCCTTCATCCAGAGCTGATCGGAGAGTTTCCTTAGCAACTCGAAGTGTGTTGCTCGATTTCGTTGCGATTAACGAGGCCATCGTCATCACTCGTTGGTTCAATTCCTCTGGCTCAGTTACATGATTAACGAGGCCAATTCGATGTGCTTCTTCAGCATCAATCATCTCTCCGGTCATAATCAACTCCAATGCTTTGCCGTAACCGAGTAAGGCGACTAGACGCTGGGTGCCTCCATAGCCAGGGATAAGTCCGAGGTTGATTTCAGGGGTTCCAAATTTAGAGCGAGTGCTTGCGATACGAATGTCGCAAGAGCAAGCCACTTCCAATCCACCGCCAAGGGCGAATCCATCGACCATAGCAATGCTTGGTTTACTCATATTCCACAGAGCCTCGATTGCATTATCAGTGAACATGGTGGTTATCTCTTCGCTTCCTCTTCCGAGAAATTCAGTGATGTCAGCGCCAGCAACAAAGGCGTTCGGTTTCGCTCTCTTTCCTTCTGGTGGTGGAAGTGGCTGCGCTCCAGTAACGACCACACAACGTACGGCATCAGTTTGTTCAACCCATGCAACCATGTCCTTGATCGAACTGGTGACATCAGAATTCAAAGCATTCAATTTGTTTGGCCTGTTGATTGTGACTAAAGCAACAACAGTTCCATCATTACATGATTCAACTGGTAGGGTTTCAATGGAGAGCACATCGGTTTGTGGAGGCGTCATGATGGTTGGATTGCATGGAGGTTCAAGAGTTCACCGATGCTTCCCTTACCTGCTCCAAGCAAGCAATGAAAACCACCGGCTGGCTCCTAGGAGCATGGGCGAAGAACGCAAACCACTTGTTCGTGCAGTCGATATGGGCAAGAGGTACGGTGATTTCGTTGCTCTTCATCCTCTAAACGTTGAGGTCCATTCAGGAGAATTCTTCGGAGTTTTTGGTCCCAATGGGGCAGGGAAATCTACCTTCATTAAACTTCTAACAGGTCAACTCCGTCCCTCGATTGGCCAAATTGAAATCCTTGGAATTGATGCAGAAGATTCTCCTCAGAAATTGAAAGCGAATATCGGTATTGTCCCTGAATCCGAATCACCTCCATCATTTTTGACACCAGCAGAATTTCTTCAGTTTGTTGCTCGCCTCAGAGGTCTCGATAATCTTGAAAAAAATGTTGAACACTGGCTTGATTGGTTTGGACTGCAAGAAAAGCGGGATACAATGTGTAAGGATCTTTCAAAGGGACAACGACAGAAAGTGATGCTTGCTTCTGCGTTTATCCACAAACCAAAACTCTTGTTCCTCGATGAACCATTCGCTAATTTGGATCCTATCTACCAACGAAAGTGCAGAGAATGGCTTCTGGATCATGTCAAGGAAGGAGGCACAATCTTCCTTTGTTCTCACGTCCTTGAAATGGCAGAACGAATGTGTAATCGAATGGCGATTATCAATAATGGAAAGGTTCTGGCAGCAGGTACTGTTACAGGTTTGAAAGAAAACGAAAGCGAAACACTCGAAGATGTCTTTATTCGTCTCGTCGGTCATTCGATTGAAGAAGCTGAGCGAAATAGCGACGAAGGGGTCTCCAACGAGGAGGAATGACCATGCCCTCAACCACCATCGTCTCTCAAGATTGGGATGAAGTGGTTGCTCGAACGTCAGCGACAACCAAAACCTCCCTTGGAACAACATCTGCTGATGTGGTTTTACTCGAACCTCAACGTGGTTTTGCAGCGTTTTCAACAACGTTTCGTTACATGTTCAAAGAGGAATGGAGGGAGAACATTGATTTCGCAAAGAAACGTCAAGTTGTCTTATTCCCACTTCTCTTGGCTTTAGTGACTACCATCACAACAATTGGACTTCAGTTCCTTGTTGGTGATTCAGCAGCACAATCTTCTGAGATGGATGAAAAATCCTTCACGTGGGATCAATTACGATTCGCCTTGCATCTACCGTTGTTGATGTTTAGCCTAGGAATGGGTACATTTGCCTTCCGTGGACGGGAAGCGATTTCTCAACGAGATGGAAACAAAAATCACCTTATCGCTGCACCAGCGATTCAACCGCTACCAAATTCAATGGCTCACTATGCATTCTTTGCCAAGGAACTGATGTACTATGCAATGCTGATTCTTACACCAATTACTCTTGGAATGGCTATCGGGATTCTCCTTGGCCAATTCGATAACAGTGTCTCCACTCCACTCAAGTGGTCTTCTCTTCCTTGGACATGGGTTGCGATGTTTACGACAATCGCTCAAGGTCTTGCAATATCCTTCCTCGCATCTTCGTTGTGGATGAGGGGCAGACCGTATACAATCGTTGGACCAGTTCTTGTCGTGGCCTTAGGCATCATGGCTGGAATAGGATTATTCGATATTGATTTTGGATTATGGGGTCTTGCCATCCAGCGAGAACAAGCAGTATGGATGGTTCTTGCTTCGTTGTTTGGATGTGCAATGATCGGTCTTGTTTCTTCGGTGCTTATTCTTGATGACTTTGAAGCCAAGGTCATTGAACACGAAGATATGTTCGAGCCAACGTATGCTCGATTGAAATTCCTTGGTAAGAGCGATGTTCGATTACTGGTTGCAAAAGAATTCGTCGATTTGCGTCGTTCAGGTGCTCTCAAGAAGATGACCGTTTCCTATTCTATCCCTCTCCTTGTCCTTTTGGGGATGGCATGGCTTGTTGATTTCGCAGAGGCTCCAATTCCGATCAATTTACTTTCGTATGCTCCGTTCCTTGGATTCTTTGGATTCAATTTCTATTCATGGCTAACTGCCCTCGATAGTCCTGATTTCATGAATGGATTGCCCTTGAGTGTGCCTCAGTTAATACGAGCAAAGGTCGTCGTTTACTTCATTGCAACTTCATGGATTTCCTTCCTCTTCCTCGTCATCATGGCTTGGCGACTCGATGAATGGGGTGCACTCCCAATTGGCCTGATCGTCATGTTTGCAAACTCCATTTACATCGTAGCATTGACTGCTTTCTTGATGGGATTACGTCCAAACAAAGCAATTTTCGATGGAGCGATTATGACATGGTTCTGGATCGGAACTGTTCTACCGTTGCTTGCTCTATTCCTTCTCTCATTCACGCAAGGCGATACAGAATTCTATCAGAATTGGCTCAGTCAAGTCCAAGAAGATGGGCTTGATGCACAATCCGTTTCATTTGATAGTGAACAAATGCGCCAAGGATTCTGGGGGATGCTTACCGTTTCTCTTGGATTGATTGGAGCATCTGGTCTTCTCTGGAAACTTATGGACCGACGATGGGGCAAATCAGCCTTTGATAACTAACAACATTGATGAGTCCTCGCCTTCGCCTTTCACTCATGGGTCGTGTCTTCGCAGTATGTGGCATGCCTGGCTCGGGTAAGGGTGAATTCGCTCAAGTCCTTTCGAACAATGATATTCCCGTCCGTTCCATGGGCGACATGGTTCGAGAAGAAGTTACACGAAGAGAACTCGATGTTGCACCAGAAGTGTTTGGTATTGTTGCAGCCGATTTACGCCGAGAATTCGGAGATGATGTTTTAGCAGTCCGCCTTACTGCAGCCGTTGATGAATTACTCAAAGAAAATTCAATTGTTCTCATCGATGGACTTCGCGGAACTGCAGAGTACGATGTTTTCAAATCAACTTGGGGCGATGCATTCCAATCTGTGGCGATCGTCACTGGGAAGGAGATTCGATTCGCACGAATGGCAGCGAGAGGCCGTAGTGAAGACGGCGGAACTGCGACGTTTGAAGCTCGAGATAAGCGAGAAAAAGGGTGGGGGCTTGAATCTCTGATTGAATCTGCTGATGTCCAACTCGAAAACAATCTCGACCTTGTTCATTTTCAAGATGAAATTCGAACATGGCTGAATGCTCTGATGTAGTGCCTTTCACGTCGTTTTTCAACCAAAGGTTATAGTCGGGCGCAGCCTGTCAAGGAACGCTTGGGGTGTTTGGTTTATGGCAAGGAAGAAGGGGGAAGGCGGTCGAGGCCGTCAAAAAGCTCAACAACGCGCTCAATATGATGAGTTAGACAAGTACCCAGTCATGCCTCCGCATGCCTTTGCTCGAATTGTACGTGACAAGCGTACGCTGAACATCATTTACCAAATCATCGAACCTCCGATGACCAAAAAAGAGCAAGAGCAAAGAGAAGAAATTATGGATATTTTCATCCGTTCTTTGACTGCTAATATCGAAGAGATAGATGCTAACCCGGAAGCGTACCTCCGCACTGCAATGGACAAGGTCATCAAATCATACGGTATGAAGATCACTAAGAAGTCCAAATCCAAGTTATTCTATTACATTCGCCGTGACCTTATTGGATACGGCCAAATGGACGTCTTGATGAACGATGCAAACGTTGAGGATATTTCCCTCGACGGTACTGGCGTCCCAATTTTCGCGTACCACCGTAAATTCGAATCGGTGGAGACAACCGTTGTCTGGGGTACAGATAACGAAGTTGAATCGTA
>CAXAHE010000110.1:0-4432 GCA_963968475.1 uncultured Candidatus Poseidoniales archaeon
TAATTTTGAACGAACAGCCTCTTCGTCAACAAAAAGAAGAACGCGTCATGACTATTGTTGGGACTATTGGATTAGTTTTTGTTCTGATTTGCATCCTTTCGATCATTGCGGCAGCAGTCATGATTTACGTGTTTTTAGTTGGGTTAGGAGAGTTCTTGGGCTCGCTTTGA
The DNA here is from genome assembly GCA_963968475.1 of uncultured Candidatus Poseidoniales archaeon. Lineage (GTDB taxonomy): Archaea > Thermoplasmatota > Poseidoniia > Poseidoniales > Poseidoniaceae > MGIIa-L2. Next base: position 171 of record CAXAHE010000110.1, read on the forward strand.
AGCCATTGCAAACGGTACCCATTGATTCATTCATCTTCAACGTCTGGGAGTACCATGCAGCATGCGTCGCGTCGCCCATCTTTTGGCCGTGATAGTGTTTGGTTGAGTGCTGCAGATATCATTGCAGTCTTCCTCGCTCTTGGTGGACAGTTGCTCCTTGCTCGAGCCTTACTTGCAGAATCCTATGGCCTTCTTATCATCGCTTTGGATCTATTTGCGACCATATTTCTTCTTCTTGATTTGGGTTTGCCGACCCTTCTTGCTCGCGATGGTCCGAGAAAACCATCTTCCATTTGGTCTGGAATGATTCAAATTTATCGTTTACAAATTCTTGCTGCATTGATATTTGCGCCTCTTGCTATTGGGTTAGTTATCCACCTTGGAGTTCACGACAGTCTGATGTTACTAGCGGCCGTCATCGCTCTTGTTCATATCGCATCTTATGCCCCTAGAACCGCTTTACGAGCCTCTGGGGACGCCCGCTTTGAATCGGTAACAAAGGTAGTTGAACGAGGCATAACGACTGCTGGCTATGGGTTCCTGTACGTTGCATCCTCAAGTGATGTAGTCTGGTATGCGCTTGTCTTCTTGATCGGTGCAAGCGTTGGCTGTCTGCTTGCGTTATGGGGCGCATATCGAGTTGCAAATGTCAATCAGAGTAAGAAAACTGATTTCAAAGAATTAGGATCGATTTGGGAGAATAAGAAATCACTCCTCATTGCAGCCCTACCCTTTGCAATCACTTTGGGTGTCTTACCTTATGTTATTCGAATAGAGAAATTCATCCTTTCAGTGGAATTAGGACTTGAAGAAGTTGCACTGTTCCATGTTGCTCAACTTGCTTGGCTTGCAGGACTACTTATTCCTCAGGCTATGAGGGCTGCATTACTCCCTGTCCTTGGAGCTTCTCGCGATGATGAAGAACTCTACAATGGGCATCTCAATCGAGTTGAATCCATTGCTTTTGGATTAGTACCTATTGGATTAGTTTCGGGGGCTGGCATTGTTACCCTACTGCTTCCTGTTGCATTTCCAACTGAATACTTCGATGGTAGCCTAGGTGCTTCAGCTCAAGATATCTTCATGATTTTACTTGCAGGCTGGGCCATGACTGTGTTGAGCGTACCGTCCTACACCTCTCTACAAGCAGGAACTCGGCCTTGGAGATTCACTGGTCTCATCGCTCTTGTTGTGATTATGGCGACGCTGAGTGGATGGTTTTTGATCAATTGGGGGGCAGATAGAAGCGTTGGAACAGCTCTTGAGATGGCTGCATATGCTTCAGTCGCTTCGACATTCATCATGCTGTTTGCAGGTATTGGGTTGAGTCAGCGGTGGAAGGAATTCAAACGTCGTGGATTACAATGGGTCCTAACTATTGGGCTTGTCTTCATGACGTGCTTTGCGCTCTCTGAACGATCCTGGTGGGCGCTTTCAGGGCTTCCATTGTTCATTCTTCTTCCTCAAGCCCTTGAAGCAATGCAGACCACTGTTGGCTCACAGATTCCTGAGAGAACCCTTGAGGCAGAGTGATTGGATTCTCAGTCCAATTTGTTTCGAGTGCTGATTCGCAAGCATCAGCAAGTTGCTCTGGTGTTGCTTCATTGATAACAAGAGAATCTGGAAGATAGGATCCTACATCACCTACGTTCGTTGAAACGACAGGTGTGCCACAGAGAATGGACTCTCTGGCGACGAGAGGACCAGATTCTCTGTGAGAGGTAATCAGCGTAATATCTGCGACAATCATTCGATCCCAAACGATACTACGTGGCTGTTGTTTCAACGTCGTCATTCCGACAATCCATCCACGATGTTCAAGGATTTCTCCTGTTTGAAGGGCGAGTAGGTTGTTCTTTTCAGGTCGCCGAGGGTCAGAAGGGAACAGAATATCGATTGCCTCTCTTCTCCATCTTCCCTTCCATGGTTTCATTGGTCGCGCCCACTCGGAATCCATTTCAGAATGACAGGGTATGACAAAGGAGGCCTTTGGTGATACATTTCGTTGTTCAGCAGATTGTTTCAATCCTTGACTGACAAAGACCATTGAATCAGCAACTTCCATCATCGAACGGATTCTTTTTCCGATTGTTGAATGATCAAGTCCAACATCAACATCATGGCCATGAACAACTCCAGTCCAAGGTACATTCCATCGTTTTGCGAGGGCCTTTGCGAGTTCTCCAACTGGCCAAAGCGTATGGCAGATGATATGGTCTGGGCGCCAGGTTCCAAGCCAAGATTCGATGACCTTCTTTCGATGACGTATACTTCTTGAGGTGATGGAAGGGTATGGATGATCGGAGAGCGCAGTGAACCGCGGAGAGAGGATTTCAAATCCATTATGTTCGAATTTCTTAGGAGATTTTGCAACACCAGTCAGTGTAGAGCGGCGTTGTTCCATGTACTGCAGCATTCGTGGTAAAGGATTGACAATACGTACATCATGTCCCAAGTCTCGTAGAAGTTGGGCATGGTCTGCTACGAACGTACCTCTTGCAGCATTTGTAGGAAGCGGGTGAAGCAACGTCACCAACAGGATTCGCATCAAATCACTCAGACATTGAGGGCTTCATGAAGCGTTGTAAGGTTATCAGCAACACTTCCTCTATCATTGAAGAGCCCTGAACCGACGACTGCATTGGTAACGCCCCATTCTCGCAACATAGCAATGTTGTGTGTTTTGACGCCACCATCAATTTGCAACTGGACTTCTCGTCCACCAGCAGCGACTTGTTCATCGATGGCTTTGCGAAGTTTACGGATTTTGGCTTCGACAGTTGGAATAAACGATTGCCCTCCAAATCCAGGATTTACACTCATAATCAGTACAAGGTCAATATCTGGTAAGACTTCCAAAGCAATGTCGACAGGAGTTGCTGGATTCAGAACGACTCCTGCGCCTGCACCTGCTTCACGAATTGCGTGAATGAGTCGATGGAGATGTGTAACAGCTTCAACATGGACTGTGAGATGATTGCAACCAGCATCAATGTAATCTTGATACATGGTTTCAGCATTCTCGATCATCAAATGAGCATCGAATACAGGACCCTCTCCCAAGTGTTTTCGCAATTGCTTGATGACTGGAGGGCCAAAGGTAAGATTCGGGACGAAGTTTCCATCCATAACATCGAGATGAAGCCAATCAAGTCCAGCAGAAACGGCTTCTTGACAAGCATTTCCTAGGGCTGCAAGGTCTGCTGTTAGAACACTTGGTGCGATAATCATCGAATCCCTCTTGTCCTTGCCAATGCACGGTGCCTCATGAGCATTGTTCTCATTGAATCTATTTCTTGATTACAGAAATGACATCACTCCACACTCGCGCTGATCCACGGCGGTAGATGTTGTCATGGAATGAGCGTTGTAAATAATGGATACATCGAGCAAATCGTCCTCGGTGATTGTAGCATCCTGCCAGTGTATGAATCGGCGTAAAGACCTCTTCGAAAGGGAGTTGAGGTCCATCAAATGCTGGGCGTTCACGTTCGACCAGTTCGACCGTCCCATCCCATTGGATGTCATCGATTGTTGGAGCCTCCATGGTTGTATCATGAAGAACATGGAGTGAGCCTTCAGCGAGTTTTGCAGGTTTCCATTTTATTCTGGAACCCTCGCCAAGGTATTCAATCAATTGTCGAATTTGAGGCAACGTTGCAAAGCCAAGGTGTGTCGATTCCCACCATCCCTGCGTTCGAGCTAAGGTGATATGATGGACGCCAGGTTGAACCATTCGAGCATCCAGTGTATCATTCCAAGTGCGACAAACATCATCGATTCGAACATTGATAATGGGCATTGGTCCTGCGCCAATATCGTAGAGGCGAGATGGGTTGGCTAACTCTCCAACCAAGAGAATAAGTCGTCGTTCTTGCATGAGTGGGGCTCCAAGCGAGGATAGAATCGAATCGATTGGATCTCCAGATGTTGATTTCCAATCCGCAACAGTATTCTTCAGTTCATCAACTGACATTGCCTCTGCTTCGATTGGTTCAGCTTCAATCCAAAACAATTCATCTTGTGAGAAAATGACGGGTTGCTGCGGTAATGGAAGTGGTGAATTAAGAGGTTCATACGGCCAAAGGCGAGGCGTTGTAGGGAGGCTCATCGAGATTCACTTCCTCTCATTGAAACAGAGCCTCATGGAGGCATTGTGGGCACGTGACCTTGATCGGTCGCTGACTAGGTATTCCCAATGCAACACCGCATGCCGGGCATAGGATTGCTTGATCGATTTGAGAACGGCGCTGCTTTGCTCC
>CAXAHE010000111.1:0-4353 GCA_963968475.1 uncultured Candidatus Poseidoniales archaeon
CTACTTATCTGGCCTTATGTGGAATGGCGATTTGATAATGATTCAACATTAGCTGGCATCTCAGTCACCTACTGGGGACTTGCGAGCATTGGTGCGACTGTTATCGTCCTTGTATTGGTGATTGGTGTGCTTTATGATGCAGTATTTGGATTATGGCGTGAACACTTGACCATTGTGGGTGAGCGAAATCCATTCCAAACATACCAAATGAGTCCAAATTTGATGATTATGTTACTGCAAACAAATCTCATACTTCGGCGATTATCGGAAGATGATGAAGAGATTCTCCGCCACTGCGATTTTATTGATCGTTGGTACAAGTGGAATGTCGATACAGAAATATTCGCTCGTACAATGGAAGGATGGGAATCGATCGTAAATGACGAGGATCCGTTCCTACCGCTCTTAACTGACGAGGAGCGTCAAAAATTAGCAGATAAGGTTGAGAATCTCAATTGATCTGGGCTCACTCTTGAGAATCTACGAGGATCCGAAGTGTTTCAGCGACCATTCGTTCACGTGAATATTTATTTTCAATCGTCTTCCTAGCTTGTTTCCCGATCGTGATGATTCGTTTTGGTTCATCCAATAGAGACGATAATAAAGAGGTAAGTTGGTTTTCATTTCCGGGCTCAATTAACAAACCATCCTTCCCGTCTGAAATGACACTCGGGATTCCTCCAATATCTGAAGAAATAGTTGCCAATCCGAAGGACATGCCTTCTAAGACAGTCAACGGTAATCCTTCTTGACGAGTTGTAGGCATGAGGTGAATGACACATTTCTGATAGATTTCGAACAGTTCTTTGTCTGGCAACCTTCCAAAACAAGTCACTGATTTGTGCAGATCATGTTTATCAATTAGCGATTTTAAATCTTGTAAATACGCGCCCTCTCCCACAATATTGAGATGGAGCATTTCACGCTTATCAGGTGTTAATTTAGCCATGGCATTGATGGCGTGGTGGATTCCTTTCTGCCTCTCCATCCGGCCAATTGCAATACTTTGAAGGGGGAGATTTTCTGGTTTTGGTAACAAGTCCATAATCTCAATTCCATTACTAATCGTCGTAACTTTGTTTTTGGCAAAGAGTTTCATTTTGGGTTCGAGTGTTGGGGAAACCAGCGTTATTGCACGACTCGCTTTACGCATAGGTAATTCCATGGCGATATACTGACGCAGAAAACGAGAGGGCATTATCAAAAGCCAATGCCAGTATCTGGGATGATACGATGCTGAAGAAAGAAATGAGGACATCTCAGTTAAGCAGGTTCCGTGCCATGTTGAAACGATCGGCACCTTGTTTTTCTTCGCCCATTTCAGGACGGGGCGGGCGCCAACAGATTGACTATGAATCACGTTAATTGGCTTTTTTTTATGTAATTTAGCAACGGCCTCCTTGCTGAGTTTATTCCATTTCCGACTGTATCTCCCTGGCTTTGAGCCCGAGAGATAATGGATTTCACACCCTTGATCGTTTTCATATTCAACTGCATCTACTCTGCCTGTAGTGAGAATCGTGACGTCATGACCTGCTTTTACAAATCCGTAACATAGATCCATAGTTTGTTTTTCCATACCCCCGTAGGAATGGCGGGTAATAATTCTGGTCATTACGAGAATGTGCATGGTCAGTGGTGAAGCCACTCTGTCTTAATTAATTCCATAATAAAAAAAATATGATTAAAAATTCACCATGTGAATTAATATACTAAAGTTTGAACGAAAATACATGGCCACATTTGTGGCAAATGGTGGGCAATACAATGAAAACTGCGTTGTTCACTGCAAGTTATAATCGCCCTGAATTGATGGAACAACTCCTGCTGGGATTGAAGGAAAATCTTGATTCACTCGAGGATTTAGATATTTTTCACTTTATTGATGGAGGTCCTGAATCAGCGCAAGACGTGATTGTTGAATTAATCAACTCCTCATCCATTCCTTTCCATTCTATTGTCACTCGAGATGTGAATTATGGAGTGGGATTGAATATTATTGGTGCTCGAAGAATGCTCTTTGATGAATTGGGGTACGAACGAATTATACTCATCGAAGAAGATTTAATCCCTGGCCCAAATTTCATCAAGACAACGGTTTCCTTAGCCAATTGGGCGCGCCAGTTTAACGATGTGGGAATGGTGCAAGTGTGGAATCTTCCTAAACGCCCTGTTGATGAAACCGATCTGGATGCTGTTGAACCAACCAATGAACACTTCTACACATATTCAATGGATGTTGAGGTCTGGTCAGAAATAAAGGAAACAATATACAAATACGAACGAGATTATCTGGTAGGTGTTGATTATGCTAAAAAGGATTGGCGAGGTATCCGTAGAAAGTTCATGAAACCTCGATATTCCCCGCACCGAGTCATCAGAGAGGGTCCTCGCCTTTTCCCAAAAGAGTTTCACATTGCAAATCCTTTCGGCAGACGTCTCAAGAGAACTGTTCCAACGAGTCAAGATGCCATTACTGCCCTAGCATTGTGGGAGAAAGGCTATGTCCGCCTAGCTACAGTTGCTCCAAGATGCAATATGAGAGGTGTTTATGGCGTACACAGCAACCCCAAAGCCTTTGAAAGACTTGGATTAAACAACCAAGCACAGTATATTTGGGAACAGAAAGTTCCTCTTACGTTCAGACTTTTGGAAGAATGACATCATAGCGCTCTGTTAAGTCAAAGCATCGCCATCCTCTTCAAGGTCGACCCGTTGCAACAAACATGGCAGAGGATGTACTGGATGCAGAAGCCTTCAATATCCCTCCTACACCTGAAATTCCATCTCAGATAATTATTGAAGCCAAAACAGATTCTGCTCGTAGTCGGATCCAACTCAACATCACATTAGGAGCAACAATTGCATTCTGTATAACATTCCTCCTTTTTGCAATGACATTTGGGGAAATGCTCACATCAGAATCTGAGACTCAGTCTTCATATGAATGGTGGGAAACACCCCTCGATGAACGTCACATGATGAATCTTCCAATGGATACAATGCGAGCACAGTTACCAGAAAATGGAACATATGAGATACTCCCCTATACGGAACATTTCGTAACAGTCGAATTACCAGCATCGGAACAAGATGTTGGGTTTCCTGATGAAGCAAAGATGCATGTAGCCATTTGGCTTCCTGATGTTCCAGAAGGTACCAAGGTCCCGGTTATCATGACAATTCATCCGTACTATGACTTCGGAGGCGAAGGAATGCCGGGCGTTGGTGCTGATTCAAATCCAAACACAATCCCCGACGGTGGTGTTGGCAAGTGGGTCTATGATACGTTTGTACCTCATGGGTATGCTCTGGCTCAAGCAAGTACCTTTGGAACAGGGCAATCCACACACTGTCAAGATGTGAAAGGGCTTGGAGAGCAAACTGGAATCCAGGCGGTTGTTGACTGGCTTGGCGTCCAGAACTGGTCGAATGGAAATGTTGGCTTGATGGGTAAATCCTATGCAGGTACAACCAACTGGGAAGCTGCTCAACAACCGTCTGAACACTTGAAAACAATCGTTCCGATTTCTGGATCGATTGGTGTCCAAGAAATGTTCTATCGAAATGGTTCGTCTGAGGCACGAGCAATGGGGTACGATGCTGCCTATCAAGCAGCAACAACTGATTTGACAACTGATGATATGCGAGTCTGTTCTGATGATTTAGCAGGACCTCTCAACCCTTGGACAACCTATGCCTGGGCTGAATTTGGCGGTGGAGATTGGAGCGATTACTGGGATGAACGTCGCCATTTACCAGATGTTCTTGAAAACTATCGAGGTAGCGTCTACCTTGTCTGGGGATTACAGGATTGGAACGTTGACCCATACCATGCGTTCCCGACATACCAGTTGATGCGAGATGCTGGAATTAATGCAAGAGCAATTGCAGGCCAATGGGCCCATAATTACCCCGATCAACCCGATCGACACAGTGAACTTGGAACAGGATATGGTGGAGAAGCCTATCCAAACATGAGCCGAATGGATTGGGCAGTTGAATTGTTTGGATGGTTCCAGTATTATCTGAAAGATATCGGTGATGAGCCTGAACCAATGGTGCAAATTCAGACCAATGATGGTCAATGGCACGTTGAGGAAACATGGCCTCCCGAAGACATGACTTGGCTTATGGAAGAAATCGGTTCGGATTGGTCGGGCGATGGAGTGGTAAACGGGTTTGGCGGTTCTGTCACACTTACAAGCCCACAATATGAGGATGCATTGCATATCTCTGGACTTCCAACATTGCATGTTGATGTTACAACTCAAGCGTGTAATGGGGGTCAGATTTTCGCCACTATGTATGATGATACGACAAACCTTCGTCTTGGCCATGCAACCATGGATA
>CAXAHE010000112.1:0-4324 GCA_963968475.1 uncultured Candidatus Poseidoniales archaeon
GAGTCATGTCCTCATGGTCATCATCACCGTGGTCATCATGGTCACTGTGGTCATCATGGTCACTGTGGTCATCATGGTCATCATCGCCGTGGTCATCATGGTCATCGTCGCCGTGGTCATCATGGTCTCCATGATCGTGGTGAGCGTGTCCTCCGCCCATCTTCAGGACGACCATGTTGAATTCATGAACGTCTTCTTCTGTTTCAAACTCGAGGACGTATTCGCCTTCTCCAAGTTCGTAGAGGTAGACAACTGAGTCTGCAGGGCAATCAGTTGGGGAAGTAATGGTTTCCATTGGTTCTCCATGGGCGTGACCTTCGTGTCCATCTTCGTCACCGTGATCGTCATGGTCATCACTATGATCATCGTGATCGTCATGGTCATCACCATGGTCGTCATGGTCATCATCGTGCTCATCTTCAGGGAGTGTTAGTGTGTGAGCGACGTGTTCAGCATGGAGCTCAACGTCTTCAGCATGGTCTTCATCATCGATTAAGGTTGAAGCCTCGTATGGTCCTTCTGTGAGGTGTTCGCAGAGATCCATGATGAGAAGAGATTCGTAATCGAATGCTTGTTGTCCATCAGGCATAGCGTGAGTGAACATGTTTCGAGGCTCATCATCACCCATAGCGCTGAGCGTTGCATCGACCCATGGCTCGAGGCCTAGGCCGTGGTAAAGGAAGAGATCTGCTGTTGCAAGGGTTAGAATGTCATTCGCAGATGGTTCGTAGTCGTGAACTGGTACATTCGAAGGGCTTAGGATTTGTACGTTAACATCGGATCCACCAATCGCTGATGCGATTTGCCCAACGTGATATGTCGAGGCAATGACGGTGTATTCGGAATTTGAATCTTCTTCTGAATCTAGACATCCTGCTAGGCTCGAAAAGAGAAGGATACTGGTCGTTATTAGGACTTGCATTACGCGGCGGTTCATGGCCGTCCGTCAAATAATACATATTTAAATGAAGTTATTAATTACGTTATGGAGAAATATTATCAATCAGGATGGAATGTACAAATCATGAGCAGAGTCGTGTCTTTCAGTGTTGATAACCAATTTGCAGATGAATTAGATGCAATTGTTGAACGGCTAGGGTACAGTAACCGAAGTCGCTTTCTTCGAGATGCATCTTTACATTTCTCTGAACAACTTCAACGAGGGACGCTTGAATCCATGAAACCAGATGAGAATATAGAAGGTGTTCTCATCGTTTATTATCAACACGGAATTGAACAGAAATTACATGATGTGAGGCACTCAGGCAAGATTACAGTCGGCTCCTACAATCATAGCTGTCTTGTAAAGAGCCATTCATGCGTAGACACAATGCAAGCATCTGGTACAGCAGAACAATTCCGTGGAGTTATGCAGCAGTTACAGAACACAGAGAACGTAGATAGGGTCGAATTTGTTCCTGCACCGATGCGTGACCATGGATGCTGTTGACTAAGTTAATGTGTTCAAGTACAAATAAAATATTGGTCTTAGAATTATAAGGTACTAATCATTAGGGGAATTGGTGAGTAGCATCAGTAGACGAAATCCTTCTTCAAGAAATTTCGTTGAAAAGTGGGAAGATCTTCCCGCAGGAGATTGGCTCGATACCGATGAAGACGGTACGCACTGGTATCTCACTGAAGATGGTACACACTGGTATTCAACAGATGAAGGCTACGAAGTCTGGGTCGATGAAGAAGAAAAGAAAGTTGAGAGAAAGCAACCAAGATCTTCAACAATTAAATTCGATTGGGAGCAGGATGATGACGAGGACGATGACGATGATGATGGCGTCAAAATCAAACTCAAGAAACAACGCCTTCGCCCTGATTTAGGAGCCTTACCAGGCGTCATTGGCGTTCTAATGGCTCTCGTCCTTCTATCGTACACGTTTTTCTTCGTCGTTCCTTTGACTGAAATGCAGATTGAAATCTTTGAGGAAGATTACATGCCTGATTACGCTGCTGATTACGAAGAGGTTCAAGAATTCAACTATATCGCACTCGGTATACTCGTTTTTATTATGATTGTTTCAATTCTAAATCTACTTGTCAAAGTTTGGTGGTTTGTGATGCCGTTATGCCTCATTGCATTGATCGGAGTGTTAATCTATACTGCAAATCTTTCAACTGAAAGCTGGAATGATTATGATGACTGGTACAATCAAAATTGCAGTGATGAATTTTACGAAGATTGTGGAAAATCCGATCAAGAGTCAATATATCTCTCAGATTCGATGTTCTCAGGATACTGTGGTGGTTTAGCGTTCCTCATTATTGGAATGCGTACGCTCAGTGGTATACTGAATTTCGAGTATGATGAAGAAGAAGATGATGATGACTACGACTTTTATGGGAATTAGAGCGTCAGGATTGATGCAAGAAGCACCCATCCAGTGAGCATAGATACTCGAAACAGAGTTGTTTGGAATTCTGCTAGCGTGTTGTGCTTGAGGATAACAGCGATGTTGAGAATGGCCATGATGCCTGCAGATAGTAGGAACCAAGCCTCACTCATCGGATCTGAAATCGCAAAACATGCAAACCAAAGTAAGGTCATCTGAATGGATGTTCGTGTTGTTACGGTATCTCCAAAACGAGCAGGGAATGAATGAACGCCCATCTCTCTATCGCTTTCAACATCCATTCGAGCGTAGTTAAGATCGAAGGCTGCTATCCACAGCACAACACCCAGGGAGATGTAGAAGATGCTTGGGTACCAAAGGAACCCATCACTGGTTCCAAGGATTGCATCAAACCCGTGAACATCTGCTGCTATTGCAACCCATGCTCCCGCTGGGGCAAGTCCTAAGCATAGTCCGAGCCATAGGTGACAAAGCCACGTAAAGCGCTTCATGTAGGGGTAAACGACGAAGGTTAGGACAGGAAGCCAAGACATCGCTAAGGCAACCATATTCAACATGCCAGCGCCCAAGAGCAGCATTCCAAGGAAGAGTACTGCCAGCCACCATGCAGTTGAAATCGACATGGTTCCGCTAGCAAGATGTCTTTGTGCAGTACGGGGGTTAGCTGCATCGATGTCTTGATCGATGATTCGATTGAGTGTCATAGCCAGGCCACGGGCTCCAATCGCTGCAATGAGAATCCACAACAAGTCGAAGCGTAGCCACCCATAGCCTGTATCTGTAAGTTCAGATTGAAATTGATCGTAAGCGATGAGGTAGCCAATGAGGACGAATGGAAGGGAGAACAGAGTATGCTCAATCTTTACGAAACTTGCAATTTGCTTGAAGTTCATCAACTCACCTGAATTCTAGATGCGCAGGCCATTGGTATTTGTCGAGTTCGGGATGTTTGCGTATGGCTTCGAGGGTTTCATCACTGTGCATCGTGATTGCAGGCCATCGTCGGACACCATGTTCTGATGATGGAATTGGTGTCGTCGCATCCCAGCACATTCGTTCTTTATCTTCATCGAATGTCAGGCCACGCCCAACATCGAAGCGAGATGTAAGTTGCCAGAGCAACCTTCGTCGAGCTTTTACACAGTGCAAATCTAAATCGTCATTAGTGATGAATAACCAGCGCAAATGTTCAGAATTTTTCAATTGCCAAATTTGATTTCTCAATTGGTGTATTTTTTCTCTTCTATCAGACTCCGCATCATCATTTGATACCGATGAGCCCTCTTTTGGAGAGGGTGAGCCAGGAACGTTTGTTGTGACAACTAGAATGCTTTCTCGAAGCATACGTGCATCTGTTACATCCTCCAAGGACAGCACCGCATCGAGGTTATCGAATGATGGAGGCTTCTCCAATCCTTGACGCCAAGCAGGTACTTCTTGCTTGTAAGAACCTTCGAGTGGTTCATTGGATGAACGTGGGTCGCGTTCAGTAAGTGTTGTTGCATCGATAAGAATCTTCGAATGAACGTTTTCATACGGACTTGCTGCTTCAAGGGAATCAGCAACCATGCCCTCGAGTACGATGATGTCGGTCGCAATGTGGACATTATTATTCATCGCATCAAGGAGTGCTTCCAAATCCTTTGGGTCTTGGTCAGGATCAACAACGACCATGCTCTTGAGAAACATCATTTGACCAGCACCGAATAATCCCAAGGCAGTTTTTCTACCTTGACGTGGATAACGTTGTTTGGAAGAAACGATAGCGAGATTATGGAACCCAGTTTCAAGTGGAAGGTGGACGCCAATGACGTCTCTGTGCTGGAAACGAAGGACTGGAGAGAATTGCCCTCCAATGGCTTCTCCAAGGTAACCATCTTCCACTGGAGGTAGTACTACAATTGCTGCTGGAAGCATGGCATCCTTTCGATGAGTTATTGCTGTAACATGCATAACTG
>CAXAHE010000113.1:0-4271 GCA_963968475.1 uncultured Candidatus Poseidoniales archaeon
AGGAATTGTATCGCGATTCAGAGGAATAGATTGGCGCAACAGAGCCATCTGAAGTAGGACCTCCACCAAGAACTGATGAACCTGCTGAATCTGCTCCTATAATCCAGAAGACAACTTCGATATTTCCAATTTGCTCTTGTGTTGGCAACTCATTGTCATCAACAGCAGGCCACAGATCAACACAGTCTGCACTAGCAGCGTATCCACCTGCAACTGGAGAGAGTGACAACTCTGTAGTCAAAGGATCGGTTCCATGAATTGTACCAAAGTATGGCCATGTGATGTCGTTTGTTGGATCTACGTAGAACTTCCATGCAACGGAGACATCGCCTTCGAACAAGGCTTCCTTCTCAGAGATTTGGAGTTCGATATCGACACATCTGAAGTTCGAAGTTGAAATTGTTTCATCAAGAACTGAATTGGCTTCGTCGCGAACAGTCCATGTGTTCGAGGTCACGACAGGAGCGTTTGCGTCAACTTTCAGAACAAACTCTGCACATCCAAATGAGGTTGAGGTTGAGCACATTGCATCTGTACTGTCGACAGCTCCCTCGGGGAGATTAACCAGTCTAAACGTGTAGGTGTATTCGTTTGTTGAAGTAGGAGCGGTGATGTTGATGTCAAACGATCCACCTGTAAAGGCGTGGAAGGTTGATTGACCATCCTGCTTCGAACCGTCTGCTCCACCAGCGCCATAGGCGAAGTATTGGACTCCGTTGGCTGTGCTTGGTTGAGCAGCTAATCGAGTGACTTCGAGTGTTAATTCCATTTCAGGAAGGATGAATACGCTGTCAAAAATTCCATCAACATAGGCATATTGTCCTGCAAATGAAACAGTGTCTCCTGGGAAAACATATCCTTGACGAACATCGTTTGTAATCGATCCAGTAATGTCGGAGAAGTACGGCGTTATCATCAGATTATTCGCTTCATCAGTTCGAATGTCAAGTCGAATTCCGTCAGAATAGTACCACTGGGTAATTTGTGTTGTTGAACCTACAATCTTTCGCTTGTATGCGCCATCTAAATCCTCAATGTGAATCTCTGGAGAAGCAAGTGTAGATAATCCAACAATACCCCAGTTAATCTTGATTGGAAGGTCGAGATAAAATTCATCAGTGAACGGATTAATCAAAGCCTCTCCATCCATTCGCAAGAGTTGAGCCCCATCAGAATCAGCACTCTCCTCGACGATTGTAATATGAGGACTATCTGTCCAAGCAGTCTGATTTCGTGGGAAGTAGTAGAGTGTTAGGTCATCTCTGTCATTGGTCAAATCAACTCGGATGTAACTGATATCTCTCCAACCATTACGGTCTTCAGCATTAACAATCAGATGGTATTCATTACCGGCATACATTGTTTGATTCCAATCGCCTTCGTATGAAGGATGGTTGGAATTGAGAAGAGGGCGGCCAGCAGAATTCTCGATAGCGAAAGAAAGAATCTCTGGAGCCTTTGATGGCATGGAAGCATACGTTACTTCGTCATTGAAGATTCCTGCATCACCTGCATCGATTGCGTTTCCGGCTAGATCATATCCTTCAAGGAACATACTGACTCTGCCAACCGGATCTTTTTCCTGGTTGGCAAGGTCGTTGTAGTTTCCAGTGTAGTTTGCAGTTGGATACGCTCCATCACCGGTTAAGGCTACAGTAGCATATTCGGAAAGGTCAGCAATACCATCGCTGTTTGCGTCGTGTTGGTATTCAACCCAGTAATGCAGGTCGACTGTTGTTGGTAAATCTTGAAGATCCATTACTCCAACCTTGATGTATTGATTGTTGGATGGAATGACCCATGTATCGTCAACGAGTGATCTCCAGTTCGATTCATAATTCGGATCGACTTGTCCATTGAGTACCTTGACTGAAATGAGTTCTGGTGCAAATTGGTCTATTGTAAGATTGAATGGTATAGCACAATCGCTATCTGGTCTGAATTCTGAACCAGGGCAGACTGTGTCACCACCTTCGTAACCAGTAATTCTGAAGCGGTATACGTGATCTCCTGCTGTGGTAGGACCCAAGTCAATCGTCCAGTCAAAGTCTCCACTGATGGTTCCTGACTGATTTGCGATTTCAGACCACTCAAAGACAGGGTTTTCGCCTGTGCTGTTAATGCTTCTTTCTTCAACAACGGTGAAGTAAGAAAGAGGGTCTGGAGATACTGCAAGTGCTTCCAATCGAATACTTCCAGTTAATCTCAAATTTCTGTTTGTGTTTCCAGCATCTAAATTCTGAACAACTCCTTCATCGTTGAGGATTGAGAAGGCTGTTACACCAACATCGTTCTCAACAGCATTTCCGCCTAGTGGGGCAAGAACGATGGCGGATGGTAGGCCATTGACGCCATTTGTTGCTTTTTGTCCAGCGTAAATCTTCACTTCTTCAGTATCTTCCCAAACATTGTTTACAGTGAATCTCCAAGTGATTTCCTTGCCTTCAGAAATGTCTGTAACGCTTGAGGATTGAAGGGTAATGTATCCATTCGAGTTCTCAACTTCTCCAAATCCGTTGAGATCTGAATACGAGAGTTCAATGTTTCCAGTTACGGACTCGAACATAAGATTCGCTTCTTGGAATTGTGCACCTGTAAGTGCAGAGACAGTGTGTGTTGTGATGACTTCGTAAATTTCTCCATTTGGATAAAGACCAATCGGATTTCCAACAAGCGTTGCTGTTGTGGTATATCCAGGCGACGTAATTACGGAGAGACTGGAAAGGGAAAGGCCGCCTCCACTGGTCGAGTGAACGACGATTGGTACTGTTGCACTTCCAGATGTTGATGTAGACAGTGCAACACCTTGTGCTAGTTCAGAAGCAAAGTGATTACCAGTCGAAAGGTAATGGGTAAGGTCGTATACAACATCGAGTCCGATGAGGTCGATTGTTCCGCCACCAGTTGCATTAAGACTTTCAATATTGAATCTGAATTTCTTCCATCCGTTGCCATTTGCATCGATGTGTGCTGTTGGCGTAAGACTGCTTTGCATCAGCGTATTGAGTGCATTTGAGAGATTCATCTCAACCGGATACATTTCTGTGAAACCATCTGTTTGGTTTCCAATGCTTCCTAATGCGACTTCTTCAAGACCCGATAAGAGCGACCAGTCAAATCCTTCGTTCACGTCGGTAGTGGAGATGATTTGATTGTTTTCGAATGAAACTTCAGCAGCACGGATGGTCGAGCCAAGTGGAAGCATGAATTCTCCTCCATCGACAGAACCACTCAATCCAAGAGTGAGTGTTCGGGTTTCAGAGCCGTAATGGACATCATTTGCATCCTTTGAACTAATGAACAACGTTTGACGGCCGAACATGTCGAAAGCAGGTTCATCGAAAGCGTACTCCATGTCACCGTCTCCAGCAACGTCGATACGGACGTTTTCTGCATAATGAGCAAACTCAAGATCGAACCACATTCCTGCGACATTGCATGGGTTTTGGTAACTTAGAACAGCCGAGAAACCGAACGCTGATGAAGGCATTCCAGCAGTCTCTCCCAGTGTGTACTTGACGTTGTTTTGCATAATCACATCATAGTCATTCATCGAAACTGAGAGTTCAGGATTCTCAGAACAATCGTCCTGAATGTAGGGGGTAATCGAAGCGATAGGATGTGCAAAGTGTGAACGGTACTTATCGGCAGTGAAAGCAGTATCAATCAGTTGAGGATTGTACATCATAAAATCACCAAGTCCTTGAGATGACCAAATGCCGTTCTGTGGAGGATTTGGGGAAAGAATAGTCTGGTTAAATCCAGTTCCTACGCGAGTACCTATCGAGAAACCATGGAAAATTGGTGTGGAAAGTTGGTCTGGGCCAGAATCGAAATTAAACTTCAAATCGACTGTAGGATAGGTCGATGAATTGATGTCCCACAGTTCGAGAACTGTACCGATTAGGCCGGACATTGGATTATTGTTATTATCAACAACATTTTGACCAGTAAGTGGGTCCAAAATGTCAACAGAAAGAACTGCAGTTGTGGTTGTTTCCGCCTCAATTGTAAGCAGACCATATCCGTTTGGATGATTGTCACCTCCGCCTACATTTGGCAAAATTCCCCGCACACCCATCCATCCAGATTGAGGAAGGACGCTTCCGAATCGGAAGTTATCGATGTACCATCCTGGCATTGTGTTGTTATCCAAGGAGTAAGATCCTGAAAGCGGGATAGAATTGTGCTCCAATACAAATCGAATTTGAACGTAACTTCCAAGATAATCAGAGAGATCAAGTTTCATATTGCCCCAACCATCTGTGTTA
>CAXAHE010000114.1:0-4266 GCA_963968475.1 uncultured Candidatus Poseidoniales archaeon
AATTAATTTCTCAGAACCCCTTCGATTGGATAATTCAGTCATTGAATTACTTGAGACTCCTGGCCCAAGTTCAGATAACATATCAATACACATTCCCTCTGCAAAGACTGTCATAGCAGGCGCATTACTTCCAAGAGCAGATCGCCCTCTTCGTTGGGACGTACCTACTGGTAATCTCATTCAAGCCATTGAAAGTCTGAGGCGGATTCAAGAACTCGGTGCCGAAAAACTTGTGCCAATGCACGGGCCTATTTTACAAGGTAAGGAGCACATCTTCTCTACAATCGAACATCATTGTAAGGTATTGGAAAGCATTGCAGAAAACGATGGGATTTCTCCAAGAGCATGGCCTAGAGCTGCCCCCACTTCGCTATGGCGTGATCCAGTTCCTTCGTGGCCGCGTGTTGAGAAAGAACAGACTGAATGATTAAACTCCAGCCATTAAACGAACTTGCGACTCTGCTTGTTCTCTTTGTTCATCGTGTTTTTGCCTTTCTCTAAGCCTACGAAGCAATGTGTTTTCTCCAAATGATGAGGAGGCATCATGGGAGTTTTTCAGATGTCCATCCCGTTCAAATGTACATTGTTCCCATCCAGATTGAATACGAATTGAATTTCCTTCACTTCGTATTGAGGAAATTGATCTGTTGGTTTCGAACAAGAGTTGAGTCTCAGAACCTCCATCATAACGCCATATGTTTCCATCAGCATCAGCGATTAAAAGAGCGAGGTTTTCTTCCGAATCTGAGCACATGGCTCGCAGGGCTGTATTTCCTATAGCCACTGTTTTTTCTAGAGCCAGGTTTGGAACAGTAAGGATGTGAAGTTGCCCCTTTCCATCTCCAACAAACATCCGCTCAACGTTTCCATCATCATTTGCCATTCCTAGAATAACAGTTGCAACGCAATGTAATCGTAGTGTTTTTCTATTTTGTTTGGTTTCCCATACAATCATTCCATCATCCATTGCGATACAAGTTCCCTGACTTGTGACCAGACTCCGAATGGGTGTTCTTTGGTTACGCATACCTTGCTACTGAGTGCAGACGGTATTGTTGCTTTTTGATAGGTGTAAGTAAAAAGTGAAAGTGAACATCAGTACATGTCATCATTCTTTGTTTCCTTCTTCCAAGATCTGTAGCACGACTTGCAAACACGCACACGTCCTTTCGCCGATGAGAAATTTCCATTGCCCCACATTTCTGTAGCATCATCAAAGGAAAGTGAACGTCCGCCTAGATTTTTGTCAGCCCATTTATCGCAAGACTTCACAGCACACGGTGTTTCACCAGCGTTTTTCTTTGCCTTCGCTTTGTCATCTTTGCCAGAACCGGCCTTTGTCTTGCGTGCACGTGCTTTGAAGCCCATGCGTGACCCTATGATTGCCTATTCATCAACTTTAGGTTCTCATTGTTGAGATCCTTTGCTAAGTTGAGAGAGTAAACCTTCAATCAGACGTAACAAACCACGAAGAGTTACTTCTGAGACGTTGGCTATCGAACAAATGTCTGATTGTGTTCTAGGGGTGCCAGATTCGTTGGCAGCTTTGTAAATCAGAGCAGCAGCCACTCCCATTGGTTTCTTACCCTGCCATACATCTTCATGAGGCTTAATTAGAGACCATAAGTGTTGAACTTGAGTCCTCATTGATGGCGGAAGGTCTAGTTTAGACATAAACGGTTCAAAGTATTGGTCAGGTGAACTGATTGAATGCATGTTGAGCATTCGAGATACCTGTCGGATAAGTCGTGAGAGTTCTTTCTCTTCTATGCTAAATTGTTCGGCAATGTCTGGAATCTGACGAGGCATATTTTCCTCGCGGGCTACAAGATAGGTGCAAGCAGCAGACACGCCTGCTATTGAACGTCCTGTAACGTATCCTTTGTCTGAAAGTCGTCGATAGAGGCGTGCGACTTCTTCTTGAAGAGCTTTTGGCAATTGTGAGCGATCTCGAATAAATTGATTCGCTTTCACGAGATTTCGTTCTCTGCTCTTGCGAGTTTTTGACCGCTCGTCGATGATGCGTCTTCGGCGCCATTCACGGCGACTTTGACTTGATATACCCAAACGACTTGCAGAGCCGGAATTCAAATCTTTGATGTCGATGGTTGTGTTTAATCCTCTGTCAGCGAGTGTGTATGTCATGGGCGCTCCGACTCGGGATTGGTCTTCACCTTTGTCTTTCTTCGTCCATTCGGCTCCTGGATCAGGTACATTTTCCTCGACTACGAGGCCGCAACTATTGCAGATGACCTCTCCTCTTGACATGTCAAGGCTCCAATCAACAGCTGCGCATTCTTCGCATGGGCTTGTGTGGCCTTCCAGAACTCGTCGTTCTGTATTGTTTCGCTTTTCATTTCCGTAACTCGCACTCATCTTCTCAACCTCGGGTTTACTAATTGTGACATCACCTATATAAATGTATGTATTGATTGAATCACTCAAACAACCTCGTGGGGCCCTTTTCGAGAGCAAAGAACCCAGATTGGTTGTTCATGATTAGAAGATTGAGCGACAGTATATGAACGTGTGTTCAATTAACCCTTCACATCCCAAACGAGTCGATGAAGTCAGAGGGTATAGTTCAAGGACGTTCGTTACTGACATGGATTTGATTGAGATGCCAGCAACTGTAATTTTAGGAGCGCAATGGGGCGATGAAGGAAAAGGAAAACTTGTCGATAGACTTGCAGAACAAGCATCATGGGTCGCTCGCTTTCAAGGCGGTAACAATGCAGGGCATACTGTTGTCATTGGCGATCGTGTCCTCAAGTTCCACCTTTTACCTTCTGGAATTACTCGACAGGAATGTTCGCTCATCCTTGGAGATGGAATGGTTATCGATCCGTGGGTCCTTCATTCAGAACTAGAAAATTGGATTGAAACAGGTGGCGACGATCCGAAAGGTAAGCGTCTGTTCGTTTCAGAACGAGCACACATCATCCTGCCTTACCACAGAGCAATGGATAGCCTCGACAAAACAATTGGAACGACAGGCCGTGGGATAGGCCCAGCTTATTCAGATAAAATCAATAGAATTGGTTTGAGATTTGGAGACCTTGCCGAGATTGTAAACGACGCGTCTTGGGCAAAATCAGCTACTGATCGGATGAACCGATCACTTGAAGCAGCAGGCTCAGATATCCGCATAGATGTTCAGTCCCTACAGGATGAAGTCCAATGGATTCACGGTATTTATGAATCCAGTATCGCGAACACTGGCTTGATGCTCGACAATGCTTTGAAACTCAATGAACACATCATTCTTGAAGGTGCTCAAGGTTGTTTACTCGATATCGACCAAGGTACCTTCCCATATGTCACTTCATCTGTTACATCCAGAGGAAATGCTACGCATGGTGCTGGCATTCATCCTGGCCATGTGACCGATGTAATTGGCATAACAAAAGCATACATCACTCGTGTAGGAAACGGAGCCATGCCAACAGAACTCGAAGATGCCGCTGGTGATCACCTCGGTACAGTAGGCCATGAATTTGGAACCACAACTGGACGTAAGCGCCGTTGTGGTTGGTTTGATGCTGTGGTAATGCGTCATGCTCATCGAATCAACGGATTCACTTCTCTGGCTTTGACTAAACTCGATGTGCTTGGTGGCCTTGATGAACTCAAGATTTGTGTTGCTTACGAACTCGATGGTGCTGAAATCACTGAGATGCCGAGTAGTGCATCTGCTCTTGCTCGTTGCAAACCGATTTACATGACCGTTCCCGGATTTGAATCGAAGTCTCTTGAAGAATGGCTCGTTGTTGCTCGCCAGGCAAATGAAAACGGCCTTGGAATCTCTTCACTTCCACAAGCTGCCCAAGATTATGTACGACAACTCGAATCACTTCTTGGCATTCCTTGTTCAAGCGTTGGTGTAGGTCCTGATCGTGACGCAACCATCGATTGCAACTGAACATATCGAATGAAACACTCAAAAGGAAGCGTTCATACGGACGGCTACAGGGGCGCTTAGCTCAGTTGGAAGAGCGTCTGGTTTGCAACCAGAAGGCCGGGGGTTCAAATCCCCCAGCGTCCACCACCCTCAGAGAGTCCGAACCCCTTGTTCGGAGGACTGCGCCAAACCAGCCTGCTGAAGTCTGAACCCCTTGGTCGTTTGAGACCTTCAGGTTGAACGGTTCCTTCCGATGAGATTCATGATGACATTTTGAACGCCTTTCGAAGGCTAATCTCTGTGCATCATTCGGTAATAATTCTGCGTAATGCTTCTCCAGTGTTGCGATTTCATCTCCCAACACC
>CAXAHE010000115.1:0-4242 GCA_963968475.1 uncultured Candidatus Poseidoniales archaeon
GTAAATGGGAAATGTTCTTTTCCTGTAGGTTACTGATGCCAAGTAATTATCATTAATTCCGATTGAGGTTTGTTCAGATTTATACCTAGAATTAATTTGAATTCCTTTGTTTAACTTGGATATAATTTCGACATGGGCTTTCTTTGCTGTGAATTTAGCATGAGCATCTTGACTAGAAATAGAGATAACTGCAGTTTTCTTCATGGGTATATCCAATATATTGGGCATGTGTGTGACTTGGAATAGAACTATTTAGATATATCCAAATAGGATTTACTAACAGTATTTATGTAATTTTGAGGGTTTTACTCCCACTCGATTGTACCGGGTGGTTTGTGCGTAATATCGTATACAACTCGATTTACTGCGCCTTTGACTGTATTCGTAATACGTGTGCTAATTTTTTGTAGAATTGCGTGAGGGATTTCGGAGTATCTTGCAGACATTCCGTCTATGCTTTTGACAGCACGTACGACTACGGTTTCACCGTAAGCACGAACGTCGCCATGGACACCAACAGATCGGACTGGGAGAAGGGCTGCGAAGTATTGCCAAGGAAGTTCCATTTCACCGGCTGCTGCCGCTGATTCAAATTCTTCTTCGACAATTGCACAAGCTTCTCTTACGACTTCTACGCGTTCAGGAGTGAGTTCTCCTAGAGTTCGTACAGCAAGCCCAGGGCCTGGGAATGGTTGACGCTCTGCAACGATGATATCGAGTTCTCTTGCGAGTTCACGGACTTCGTCCTTGTAGAGGTCTCGTAGGGGTTCGACAACTTCGAGAGTCATGTCCTCTGGCAAACCTCCAACATTGTGATGCGACTTAATCGTATCACGCACACCGCCACCGGATTCAATCCAATCTGGAGCAATGGTTCCTTGAACCAAATATTTCGCACCACATTTCTTTTGCTCATCTTCGAAGATTCGAATAAAGAGTTCTCCGATGACCTTGCGCTTTTCCTCAGGTTCTGTAACCCCTTGAAGAGCCTCAAAGTATCTGTCAGCAGCCTTTACTGTAACAAGATTGATTCCTTGCTCTGAAAGCATTCTTTCGATTTCTTCAGTCTCATTCTTTCGCATGAAGCCAGTATCGACATAAACGCAGTGCAAGAGATCTCCAACAGCCTTGCTAGCGATAACGGCAGCCACGGTTGAATCAACGCCACCTGAACACGCAATGATTGCGATATCATCGATCGTAGCTTTCATTTGCTCAATCGATTCTTCGATGAATTCAGGTGCATCAAACATTTCAAACCCCGCCGTTTACTTCACGATCCATCTTTAGGACACGTTCAATTTGGTCGAGTTTATCTTGAACTAACTTCTTAGCCATATCATCATTGATAAGGGCCAACATCTGTACAGCAAGGTGTCCTGCATTGTCTCCACGGTCAACACCGACAGTCGCTGCAGGTACACCTGGAGGAAGTTGGACAATTGAGAGGAGAGAATCGAATGGAACCTTTCCACCACATGGAACTCCAATCACTGGCTTTGTTGTCAAAGCCGCTACTGCACCAGGTAATGCGGCTGCAAGACCTGCCATAGCGATGAACACTTTGCAACCATCTTCTTCCGCTTTGTGAATGATTTCTTCAACAAATTTAGGAGAGCGATGAGCAGATGCTACACGTAATTGGTAATCTACGCCAAAATGGTTGAGGATTTTGGTACACTTTTCAGCAACAGGCATGTCCGATTTCGAACCGAGTAAGATGGTTACATCCATGTATCTTCCCCGTCGCGGATGGTTCTTTTAGATGACCCTTGGCCATCCTACAAAAATAACCTCACTCTTCTTCGAGGAGTATGCCCTTTAGATCAAAAAAATCTTTGCTGAAAACATCGAGATGTAACCAACAACCGTCCTCTTCGAAGGTACAATACATAGCCCCAATCCTTCCCTTTTTCCTTGAAATAGCCATCAACCCGTTTGAGGCTCTTGTGTTGAGTAAATGCCACTGATTCTTTTGAATCGGAGAGATCTCCAGAGGATTTTTCGGATTCCATTGATGACGAAACTGAACACCAAAACCTGAAGAAGTTCGATTGGCAATGTGGTAAGTGATACCAAATTGAATCCACCCGACTCCTAAAGGTACCCATGCGGAAACAGATTCGATAAATGCTAGAATAAGTGCAGAAGACATCAGAAGCCCACTAACGTGAACGCCTCTGTGGAGAATCAGGACTCTTCTTTGAGACATCGTTGAAAAAAGAGCGAAACCAAGAAGAAGAATTGATGCTAAAATGAACCAAGGTACAACTTCAGTGTATTTTCCAGAAAGGATAAGCAAAATTGGACAGACAAGCGTGAAAAGAGACCAAGCCATTGTGAAGAGAGGAATGATCATGATCGGATTCTCCTCTGAGGGGAACCAACCATCCACAAACAATCCAACCATGTCTCTGCGAAGAACTCCCACTTCATTTGATTGTTGGATATAGGCGATGAGATTAAGTCATAGCACGAACAACTGAGAATAGAATGGAACAAGTATATACCTCTACACGGGAAGATTTCGTAAAACGTTTAGGAAAGCATCCTTATGTTGAAATCCAAAATAGTGGGAACACCCTCATCCTTCGAAAGGGATGGCTACAGATGATTTCATTGAGTATAATCGAAATGGAAGAAAAGATACATGTGCGTTTTAGACCAAAGATTAGCCTCATTGGTTTGATGGTCCTTGCAACGACCATCGTCGTTTCAATCGCCACGATTTCTTGGGTTTGGACTCTTCTTGAAATTGTACTGATTGGATTCGCTATGCTCGTCCACTCATCACAACTCACATGGGAAATGCTTCAATTCACTCAGGAACCAATTGAATTCAGTCGTCATTCATCAAACGGATGATGCAGACATAGATTTCGAGCTGCATAGACTTCATCGACACGACGCACTGGTGTTGTGATCGGAGCATTATGCAATGTTTCAGCATCCACTTGCAATACTTTTGCGAAATCTTCCGCAAACGTATCAAGAGTATCTTTCGATTCAGTTTCAGTCGGTTCAATCATCATGCATTCTGGAACGACCAATGGGAAATACACGGTTGGAGCCATGTATCCCATATCGAGCAAACCTTTGGCGACATCCATGGCTGAAATACCAAGAGATTCTTTTGCGGGTGCAAGAGAGAGCGTGAATTCATGTTTTGCAACAACGGTTTCTGCTCCATCAACGAACATATGATCGACACCGGCTGCTTTTGCTTCTCTATGGATTGCATGGCGCAGATAGTTGGCGTTCAATACTGCATGTTCAGACATGGTTCGGAGTTCCTTACCGTATCGTCGATAGTATGCCCAGCACCGAATGATTGCACCAGCATTGCCATGCCATTGCTGTACCTTACCAATCGTATGTTCGGGTTCATGCCAAGTATACCAGAATTCATCGACTGCTTGTTCCTGTTCAGATTCAACTGCTTCTCTTCGAGAAACAATTGGAGTCGGCAAGAATGGTGCAAGGTGTTGCTTGACACCAATTGGTCCTGAACCAGGTCCTCCCCCACCATGCGGCTGTGAGAACGTTTTGTGAAGATTGTAGTGAACTGCGTCAAAGCCCATCAGGCCCGGACTTGTTCTACCTAGAATGGCGTTGAAATTTGCTCCGTCATAATACATAAGTCCGCCAACACCATGAACGAGTTCTGATGCTTCAGCAATATCATGTTCAAACAAACCGAGAGTATTTGGATTCGTAATCATCATGGCCGCAGTGTCGTCTCCAACAACTGCACGCAATGCGTCTAGATCGATTCGGCCATCGACCTTACTTGGAATTTCAATGATTTCAAATCCAGCCATAGCAGCACTTGCAGGGTTTGTTCCATGAGCAGAATCAGGAACAATTACCTTGGTTCTTTGATGTTCACCACGATGTCTGAAGTATTCTTGGAAACATCGTATTGCAGTGAATTCCCCTTGAGCTCCAGCGACAGGTTGCAATGTAACAGCATCCATACCTGCGCAAACAGAAAGCATCTCCTGCATTTCAAAGTAGATTGAAAGCAGCCCTTGGATTTGATGTTCTGGCTGATGCGGATGAATATCTGCGATACCTGGCAGTTGTGCAATCACTTCATTGACACGAGGATTATGCTTCATGGTGCATGAGCCTAGCGGGTAAAAGCCAGTATCAATTCCAAAGTTCCTCTTCGAAAGCCAAGTGTAATGGCGGACCATTTCTGGCTCCGAAAGACGGGGCCAACGTGGAAGACTCTTGCGA
>CAXAHE010000116.1:0-4217 GCA_963968475.1 uncultured Candidatus Poseidoniales archaeon
GGTTGAACAGCAAATTGTTGATGAAGACGGTCCGACGGTTTGGTTTGATACTTCACAATACGTTACTGACCCAGAAGGTGCACCATTGTCTATGGAAATAAACGGATTATCTCAAGGAGAAGGGGAGTTGCTCTCCTGGTTCGTTGAACCTTCAAATGACACCATTCGATTTACTCCATTATCGAATGCAAATGGTGCAGAAGTGTTCACTTTAACTGTCTCTGATGGGTTTAATACGCCTCTCTCAATCGATGTCCCTTACAGAGTAAACCCGATGAATGATGCATTTGAAGTGACTGAATCTGCATGGGAAATTGCTCTTGCGGAGGAGGAAACGCTTCTCCTTAGTCTCCTTGATTTTGCTGTCGATTCTGATGGAGATGCTCTTGTTTGGAACTTAGAATCTGAATCAGCGACCAAATCCCAGATGGCGATTTCAGGTCAAGAGTTACTCATTTCTGCATTGCTTGACGCAAATGGAATCGACAATGGCTGGTGGCTTAATGTCACAGATGGAGATATTGTCTTCGGAAAGAGAATCACTTTGACGATTAGCCCTGAGCCCGATCAACCTGTGTTATCGAATGGGTCAATCACAAAAACTTCTGAGAACACTCTTTTGTTGGAATGGTTATGGAGTGATACAGACCCAGATTCTCAAATGGATGTCATCGTGAATCTCGATGGTGTTCTCCAAAGCGGAACTATGAATTGTGATTCTTCGATGACAAATGCTTGGTGTTCTCAACTATTTACTGCTGAACAAGTTGAAGGCACCACATTACAGTTCGATATTGTTGCTCGAGATTCGGCATTTGCTGATGTATCGATACGTCTCGCATACACAGTTCCAATTGAGCCCGAGACGCCTTCATCAGATTCAGATGATGCTTCTAGTGGAAGTTCAACGCTCGTTGCTGCTGTAATTATCGTACCACTTGTTGGACTCGTTGGATGGATGGTGTTCCAAGTTCGAAAACCACCTCAACAACCTGAGCCTGATGATCAATCCGGTGGTCTATTGGCTCGTGCAGAACGGAAAATAAACGACTCATAAAGGGATGTTGCCATGCTTCTTTGGCGGACTCCATTCGCGCTTTGAGCGTAGAATATTGAGTGCTCTACAAAGACGCAATCTGCTTTCAGAAGGTTCGATGACATCGTCAAGCCAACCATTTCTTGCTGCAACGTAGGGGTCGCCAAATTTGGCTTTGTATTCATCGACGAGTCGAAGTCGAACATCTTCTTGTTGTTCAGGTTCAACAGCGTTAATTTCTCTTCGATGAATGATGTTTACCGCTCCTTCAGCTCCCATTACCGCAAGTTCTGCAGTTGGCCAAGCAACATTGTAATCGCTCTGTAAGTGCTTGCATGACATTGCCAAGTAGGCTCCACCGTATGCTTTCCTTGTAATGAGGGTAAGTTTGGGTACTGTTGCTTCAGCATACGCGAAGAGGAGTTTTGCTCCATGTCGAATGATTCCGCCCCATTCTTGGACAACACCTGGAAGGAATCCAGGGACATCTTCGAATGTTACGAGAGGGATGTTGAATGCATCACACAAGCGAATGAATCGAGCGGCCTTAACCGATGCATCAATGTCCAAGCAGCCTGCGAGAACATTCGGTTGATTGCCGACTACGCCTATCGTCCGTCCGTTAAGTCGAGCAAATCCGATGATGATATTTTCAGCATAGTTCGTGAAAAGTTCCAAGAATTCGCCATCATCGACGACTTCTTCTACAACCTTCACCATGTCATAGGGTCGATTTGGGTTGTCAGGAACAAGTGTTTCCAATTCTTCATTGAGTCGAGTTATCGGATCTTCAGTAGGAAGGAATGGAGGTTCTGCATTGTTATGATCTGGGAGGTAGGACAGAATTTCTTGAACAAGGAAACACGCATCTTCTTCGTCCTCGGCTACTAAACAAGCAATTCCTGAACGGGACGCATGAAGTGATGCTCCTCCGAGTCCAGATGCATCGACTTCACCTTGTTGTACTTCGGGTGTTTCGAGAGGAGATGATAGAAATAACTGCCCATGTTCTTCTCCAAGTATTGTGAAATCAGAAAGACTTGCAGCGAGTGCTGAAACACCAACAACAGGCCCGAGCACAAGACTGAGGACGGGGATTCGGCCACTGCATTGGACGAGTCGGTCGAGGAGTTCTCCTGTTCCAGCAAGTGCATCGAGTCCATCATGAGCACGTTGCCCTCCACCGTCCCAAATGCAGACGAGAGGTGTCTTTGTCCGTTCAGCCATTTCGACGACTTTAGCAATCTTCTTTGCATGCATTTCGCCCATTGAACCTCCGTGAACACTGAAGTCCTGAGCAAAGCAATGGACTCTGCGACCATCGATGGTTCCATGTCCTGTGACAACTCCGTCTCCAAGTGTTTCATGAAGGAACATATTGTGGTCTGTTGTTCGATGCGTGACAAAAGTATCAACTTCAATGAAGGAATCAGGATCTAAAAGCATCCCTATCCTATCTCTTGCGGTGCCTCTACCACCTGCTCGAATGGCTTCCTGTGCCTTCAATCCGCCACCTAATCGAGCACTCTCTCGACGTGAGCGAAGTTCGCTAACAGGGTCGCCAGTAGGAGTCGCCATGAACTAATGAGGGTCGAAGAGGTTCTTCATCGAATCGCTTAATCTCTTATCTGATGGATTTCTTCTCCGAAGAGATTGGTTGTGAGAATTTCGCGAACATCTTTATCTGTTGAGAGTGCATAATGCAACTTTACAATTGCAGCTTCAGGTGATGTTGTAATGCCGTGACCTAAAATGCCCATTTCTTGTTGAATTCTTCCTTTTGAGTAGACATTCATATCCACTGGGCCATGGATGCATTGGTTCACGATCATGACGGGAATCTTGTTGTCGATAGCTTTCTGAATTGAAGAGCGTAATTCGAGGTTTTGAGGGGCATCCTCATTTGGATTTTCGATTGGAACGTGACCAAGACCTGTTCCGTGGAAGACTAAGGCGTCAACATTCGATTCTATTGCCTCATTAACCTCTGCAGAGAGTAACCATGGTCCAGACATGAATTGGCGAATCGATAGATCAGAATTGAATCGCGATGCTACAGTTGTTATTTCACGTTCTGAATGTTGCATTCTGTTCTTTTGATAATGTTCGCTGAGTTGAATTTCAATCGTACCTTCATCGATTGTAACTATAGCAAGCGGTTGGGTGTTTACTGGTCTGAACGCATCTCGACGACTTGAGTGGAGTTTCCGAACCCCTGTAGCAGCGTGAATCGAACATGCTCCGTCATCACTTGTTCGATGCATAGCAACGACAACACAATCCGATAGATTGCCATTTGGTGTCGGGCCTTGGGCTGCCCATGTCACTGCTGCTATGAGGTTCTGAGCAGCATCTGATGAAGCACGGTCACTCGATCGTTGGGAGCCTACGAAAGCAATTCGTCCGGGTGCTTTGTTTCCTTCACCGCACCATGCATATGCTAGCGCAGATGATGAGATATGGAGTGTGTCTGTTCCATGCGTAACGACAACTCCGTCACACCCTTGCTGGAATGCTTTCTCAGTAGCATCGATGATTTGATTCCAATGCATTGGACGAATATCTTCACTGAACATATTGCCTATCTTGTGAGCGTCTATGTTTGCGATTCGTTGCAATTCAGGAACGTGATGTACTAGTTCAGAGGGCTCGAATTGGGCAGTGACTGCACCAGTGACATAATCCACCTTGGAAGCAATTGTCCCTCCTGTGTGGATGATTCGAATAGTTGGCAGGTCTGGATTGTGGGCTGGCTGGGGCGCTTGTGTAGTAGGCTGAGTTTCCTTTGGCTCAGATTCGAGTACATGTGTTTGCGAAAGGGGATGGCTCAAGTTGTAGCCATTTGGTAGTTTTACAGTGACGTGTTGCTCAACAGCAGGTGGTAAAATTACGCCTTCGATGGTGGTGTCTCCAGAGAGAGTTTCGAGTCGCAGTTTTACTCTCGACCCTACAGAAGGTGCTTCAGCCATGATGCTTGCTGCACAGCCAAGCCCTTCAACGCTACGATGGTGGTGCCGGGAGCGGGGCTCGAACCCGCGACCTTCGGATGTCTCAGACACCACAAGGGGGTTTGCACGTCATACGATCGCCTTCAGGCTGCCCTATGAGTCCGACGCGCTACCAACTACGCCACCCCGGCCTAACCTCGCCTGCGAAAACCCCCATTTGAATAATGCGGGTT
>CAXAHE010000117.1:0-4199 GCA_963968475.1 uncultured Candidatus Poseidoniales archaeon
ACCAAGATATCGGTGGCATTGAATTGCATTCGTCCGCAAACGATCTTGCAGAAGATGATTGGGAGCCTCGAATGGTTTCAGTGGATGAAATTCACAGAGCCAATGATTTAATCGAGCAACACCTGAAGACAACACTTGAGGAATTGACTCCTGAAGCACCAAGTGTACTTGATGCGGATTTCAGAGATCGACATTTAACCCACCAACTTGGTGAATTGGAAGATAGAGATATCGATTCTGCTGTTGATGTTATGGTTGGAATTGATACTGAAATCGATCGAATAATGACAGAGAGAGAGCGAATGATGGTTAGAGATGATCTTCGTCTTCGCAATCTGGAATCGCAAATGGAAGCTTTACTCGATCGTACCTCAAGTGCAGATGCAAACGAGCTCATCGACATCGTCGATGAATTACGCCACATCGAGCATGAGTTAGGTCTCGTAAGTGAAGACGCAATGGAAGCATTTGAACTTGAAGATGAGGAAGCCAAAAACCTCATTCACTTGGCACGACTTCGACCAAAAGCAATCCTATCTGGTGAGCAAGAATGACAGAAGCATGGTGGGCAAATGGAGTCTCTTTCCAATGTCAGCCAGACTGTGGCCGTTGTTGTGATCAGCCGGGAGGTATCGTATATCTTGCCCCAACAGATGCTGTGAAGCTTGCAGAACATGCTGAGATGGATGTCGAGGCATGGTTGAGACGAGATTGTACAAAAACGCTCGATGGAAGATACATACTTCGCTCTCGTCAGGGAGACGGCGTCTGCATTTACTTAAACGATAAAAAACAATGCAACGTCTATCAAGTTCGCCCACAGCAATGCCAAGCATTTCCATGGTGGGCTGAAAACCTTCGAAGCAAGCGTTCTTGGAATCAAGTTAAGGAATCATGCCCTGGACTTACCACTGAGAATGCAATCATAATATCTGGAGAAGAAATCAAACTTCACGTCCATGCAGATCGACAATCCACACGTGGATTCCGAATATGGGAATAAGTGTTATCAGGTGTAATTACCAACACCAGTTGGTTGTTTTTTCGTACTTTCCTTTATACGGATGACCTGATTCGGAAGATACGGTGAGACAGTGACTGATGAGGCGAGACATCTACTTGAGTTAACTGAGAAGCACCTTGACATCGGTATGCGTGGCGTACCTGTCGGCACATGCCGCACTTCGTATGTCACACCTGGAGAAGGTGTTCATTATTGTGGATATCCAATTGCTGAACTCGCAGAAATGGAACCGGAAGATGTAGTATATCTCCTGTATAACAAGGAACTTCCTACTGAGAAACAATCGTTGGAATTCAAGCAAGATCTCGCAATACGGGCTGAGATGCCGGGGGATTTAACTCCTGTATTTGCCACTCTTCCAAAAGAAGGGCATCCTATGGACTGGCTATCTATTGCAATACACTCACTTGGCATGATGGATTGCAAGAATGATTGGAAGGAAGATGCACTCAACTTGTTAGCGAGAATGCCACGACTTATGGGGCTCATGTTCCGTTATCGAGAAGGCCGAATAGACAATATCCCCGAGGATGATACTTCTCTTTCTATGGTTCAACGATTCACAAACACACTTCAACTCGAAGACGTAGACCAAGAGAAACTTGCAAAGATCATTTCTGTATATCTTGTTCTCCACATGGATCATGGCGGTGGCAACCTCTCAACCTTCGTTGGCAAAGCTGTGGCAAGCGGCCATGCTACACTCTACTCTTCTATTGCTAGTTCAATGAATGCACTTAGTGGACCACTTCATGGTCGAGCAAATCAATCCTGTCTCGAATTCGTACTTCGTGTTGGTACATCAGTACCAGAAGATGTTGAACACTTTGTTCGAAAGGAACTTGAAGAAGGTCGCCCAGTTTTCGGATTTGGACATGCAGTATTACGTTCTGAAGACCCTCGAGCCACTGTACAGTTTGCATTAGGAGAGAAACTCTGCCCTGATGATGCAAACTTCAAAATTATTCGAACCCTCCGTGAAGTAGCACCTCGCGTATTGTCTGAAAACCCAAAAATCTCCAATCCCAATGCAAATGTGGACATCGCATCTGGCGCACTATTGCACCATGTGGGTCTGAAGAATCCAAGTTACTACACCACATTCTTTGGATGGGCTAGAGTTATTGGAATCGGCGCACAAATCTTCGACGAGCGAGTTGTTATGCGTGGCGGTAAAGGAGTTCCTATCTACAGACCAAAGTACATCGCTCGAGAGCAATCTCTTCGTCACATTGAGTGATTAGGAATTCATGTCGATTTCGACATAGCCATCTTTTTCTCGTACATCATACGTTTTCAGGGAAGAGGGTTTCCTTAACTTACCAAGCATTTTCCCATACAGCGGGAAATAAGGAGCAGGAGACCACTCGTTGACTGATCCATCTTCGGGATGATATGAGGATTGATGCAATGGACAGCGTAGACATCCATCTTTGATTTTCCCACCCCAATGTAGCGGCCATGCCATGTGTCTGCACAATGCATTTGTACCAAACACACCTTCTTCCGTTCTCATGACTGCTACCATTTTCGCACCAATAGTCTTGCCCTTCACCTTATTCATCTTTAATTTCGAGCTCTTACAAACTTTTTTCCAGCGGCTTTCTCTATCGGTCATGCCTACGCCACGAAGGAATCTCCTTATCAATAAGTGTTCAAAATCAGATATGATTTTGTTTCAAATTTGGAACACTCATTTATACCTCGTTGCGAGGGGTTTACCTTATGCAGAATCCATTTAATGCACTAACAGAGACTTCAGTTACTCGTCCTAAGACCACTATCGCTGTGATTCTCGTCCTCACACTTGGGCTTGCATCAATGGCTCAGTTCATAAATTTCGACAATAGTGAGGACGCTTTTTATCCTCAGAATGACACGACTGAACTTCTTTATGAAATTGAAGATCGCTATCAAGCCTCACTTGATTTCATTCGAGTCATCGACGAAATTGAACAAGGCGATATGAAAACTGAATCTGCATGGAAGCAATTTGCCTTGATTGAGGCAAATCTATCCACTGATGAGACCTTCTTGCCATATCATGAGCCGTTGTTCGGAGGAAAGGCAACCAGTGGCCCTGCAGGATCTGCTCTCTTTTGGCTCAATACTCAAGACCCCATAACAACTCAGGAATGGAGAGATGCTCTTGGCGTTCACTTGGCAAATGCCACTGTTGCAGATGAAGATAACTTTTCAGCAGCACTCAATGATCTTGCGGCAGTCATCGCCACGATTCCGTCACCGAGAGGCCCTTCAGTACAGGAACTAATCGACTGGCAACCAGGTGATGTCAATTCATGGCAACTCAGAATGGACGACAATCTTTCAATTGCAACAGAATTAGGGGCTCTTCAAGGCCAAATTCAAGGCTTAATTTCTGCTCGAACAAGTCCAAATGAAGTAGGACCTGTTGCTGCCACTACTGGCCCTCTGCAAGGAACAATTGGAACATATCTTGGTCTTCAGAATATCGATCACAGAGGTAACATTGTCAGCACAATGCCTGCTGAAGACAAGACGAGCCCATGGGAAAGTGACGGCCCTGTACTCATCAGCCTAGTCATTTCAACCGAACCTAGCAATTACGACGATGCCGAAATCATTGGAGAAGTCCAAGCACTCATTACAGAATGGTCTGAAAACAGTCTCGAGGACATCAAGGCCTCGACTGGAGATGATGAATTACGTGTGTTCACATTCTCGGCGTTCTCTTACCAACAAAGCGCAAATATTGGAAAGGAGATTGGAATCTTGACTTCACTCGCCCTATTGTTCCTAACTTTTATTCTCTATCTCAAATTTAGATCTAAACGAGATACTGCATATGTCATTGGCTTGACTGTCCTCGCAATTCTAGCAACATATGGAGCTGCAGGTGTCTTCAGACTTACATTCAACGCTGCAATGAACAGTATTCCTATCCTCCTACTTGCAATCGGAGTGGACTATGGTATTTATATACTATCGACCAAGAGCTTAATGTTGAAGAAAGGCGCCACCGTTCAGGAAGCGTATTTCGCAGCCCTAAAAGAACGTGGAAGTGCTGTGCTATTTACCGGCATCACGTTGGCAATAGGCGTTAGTACCTGGGTGTTCTCTTCACTTAAGTTCCAAATGGACATGGGTATATTGCTAACGTTTATGTTCGTTGTGAACATGCTCGGTGCAATAA
>CAXAHE010000118.1:0-4193 GCA_963968475.1 uncultured Candidatus Poseidoniales archaeon
CTTGCAGATCCTTCATCTGGTTCGATCGCTGCGCATACAATAATTACTACAAGTCCTTATTTTGATGAAGAGATAGACTCCCTCCTTAGTGAAGCATCTTCAATTTGGTTGGATGCTCCTTATCGAGCAGAAGATGTTTTGATGGTTTTATTTCCTCCTTCTCTTGAATTATCTGGTACGAGGAAATTATTATTTGAACAATATCTCAAAGCGGGTCAAGTGCACCCAAGGGGTTCTGTTTTGTGGGCGTGGTCGAATGCAGTTGTTCGATTGAGAGAGGATACTCCTCTCTCGTTAGATCTCATTCGTTCATGCATGAACGTTCTACCATCTCAATGGTGGTCTGCATGGGCTTCTGATTGGTTAAGCCTTCAATTATCGACCTCGAGTGGCCGTGAATGGTTGGCCACCCATCCACTGAGTTGGCCAAGTCTTCTCGCTCGACCCAATGGAGAACTTGTCGGCCTACCAGGTGTCAGCAAATCTCATTCTGGCTTTCTTCCAAATCAGGAATTGATGATCAATCTCCTCATGGTGCCAGAAGGTGAAGGAAAGGCAGCCCTCATGGATGTGTATGATATGATTCAATCACTCGAATCAGAACGGCCTGTTCACCAAGGAAGAATTCATCCTCTCGTAGGTTGGCTCGCCCGAGATGTAAGCTCATGGCCTTTTTTCTCAATAGATGAACTCTTCTTAGGAGATTCAGATGTAAGCGCATTGCTTATTGGAAGAGCGATGCTTAACAGAATTGAAATCTAAACCGATGACTTCATATCGGTTTGGTTTGAGGGTTGCTTGCCGTACGTGCAACATCAGACTGAGCTACTGTGAAAATTGCAATGATTTCTGATACCAATGATACGGTCCGCTATCGAAGACTGGAATGACCCTTCGGGGAATGACTTCCGGTGCAAAAGCGGAAACCCGGGCCGACTATGGGTCCTCGATGGACTTCTGGATGATATCGAGACAACCAACCGGCCCTACAGCACGCCCTGATGCCGAGGGTCAGGCCTTCGAGGAAACTATGAACAAGGCCGTTAGGCGTCGGGGCACAGCTGATTTCTTACTTTTTACCTTTCAACAAGCGATGTCATCAAATGCCGTATGGCTCCACCAACAACCATGGAAGAGGAACGTCACTATCGACGATGCCTCATCGGCGGGACGTTTGACCGATTCCATTCTGGCCATCAATTATTGATTCAAACCGCGCTTCGTCAAGCAGACTTCATTGAAGTACATGTT
Source organism: uncultured Candidatus Poseidoniales archaeon (assembly GCA_963968475.1). Taxonomy (GTDB): domain Archaea; phylum Thermoplasmatota; class Poseidoniia; order Poseidoniales; family Poseidoniaceae; genus MGIIa-L2. The sequence continues at coordinate 1,252 of CAXAHE010000118.1, forward strand.
ACGAACGATGTTATGGCTCAAGCCAAAGGTGGATGGATTGAATCTCTTGAGGATCGAATGGAGGGTGTCCTTTCATGGCTGTCAATAAACGCGCCAAAACGTCACGAAGTGTTTGTGTTGGAACATCCACATGGCCCTGCTCCTCTGCATCAACAAGCGGATAGTATTGTTGCAACTGCAGAGACAATTTCTCGATGCCATCACATAAACAATGAACGTATGGAAAATGGGTTGCCTTCTCTCCATATCATCGAAGCACCTCACATGATGGATGAACTTGGAGGGATTCTTTCTTCAAGCAGGATTCGAAATGGACTCGTGGATACTGAAGGCCATCCTTGGATTCCTCCATCACTCAAGGGGAAGACATTGAGAATGCCGTCTGTATTGGATGATGAATTCAAAACTCCTATGGGGGAATTATTCGAAGGTCCCGAAGATGCTCCAGAAGTGGCTCTTTCAGCAATGCTTGAATCACTTCCAGTAAACCGTGGAGCCCTGATTGCAGTTGGTGATGTTACTGTAAAAGGGCTCATGGATATGGGCATACAACCAGATATTGCATTCATTGACGGTCAAACTAAACGAACAGAACTTGCTGATGAACTCAAAGTAAATCCAGAACAGTATTCGCTTAGACGAACTGTCAAAAATCCCTCAAGTATTCTCACACCTGAACTTCTTGATGTCATTCAATGGTCCTTGATACAGGATGAGCCTGTTTTAGTTGAAGTCGATGGAGAAGAAGATTTAGCACCAATGTACATTCTCGCAACAGCTCCACTTGGAACGATTATTGTATACGGACAACCGCGGAAAGGCGTTGTAATGCGGGTTCTTGACATTGAAGCAAAACACCGTAGCCGGAATTTACTGGTTCTTTTCGAGGTTGAATAATGTCAGAAAGTCCATTGGTAAGTGTGACTGTTTGTGTCAGAGACGGTGGGCATTGGGTGGATGATTGTCTTAATTCACTGCTCCAACAAACCCATCGACCTCTGGAAATAATCGCAGTAAATGATGGATCATCGGATGATACGAAATCAAAACTCGACACATGGAATGAGAAGCATTCAGGTGGTGAAGTCCCAATCTACATAATTCATCAAGATTCACTTGGCTTATCAGCAGGACGTATGGCGGCAGTTGAGCAATCAAAAGGGATATGGATTGCAATTACTGATATCGATGTTCGACCTGAACCGGATTGGATCGAGCAAATGTTACTCGCTTGTGAACCGATTGAGAACGAATCCATTGCTGCTGTAACCGGGAGAACTGTTTTTCAAGCACATGATGATGTTGTAAGCAGATTCAGAGCCGTAGAAATCGCCTCAAAATATCGTAACAGACCGCGAAGAACCTCACTTGCAAACGGACCTTGCTCAATGTTTCTCCGTGAAGCTTTGATGGATGTTGGAGGCTTTGATCCTTCTTGGTATCATGCAGAAGACATGGAACTGAGTCTTCGACTCCTTTCAAATCGGGGCACAATCATTCATGCGCCAGATGCTTTGGTTTCACATGTTCCAGAAATCGGTATACGACGTTTCCTTCACAAGCGCAGGAGAGACGCACGTGCTCACGTCCGAATTGTTCGCCATTTCCCAGCACGGCAAAGGAATGGACCTGGCTTTGACTTCATTGGAAGTGCGAGCATAGCATTTTCAATTTTTCCTATTGTTCTGTTGATGTTGTTATCGTTTATTCCTATTATAATGGCATTGCCACTTGGCGGAGACCTTCTCTCAATGTGGCAGACGAATCTCGCCTTTGGTGGATTGATGCTTGGGGCATTGATTGAGCTTCTTTTCTGGAGAGGCCCTCTCGGTATGATAACAAGAAGTCTGAAAAAAGATGGAAAGAGAAACCATTTCTTCCTATCTCTTTCTGTAAGGATTTTGATTCTACGCTGGTCAATTGCACTTTGGCAAGGCCTTGCCTTAGGCGCCTTAGATGCTTTATTATCTCGAAATGGTCACAAGAAATTGTTCAGTTGAACAATCACATGACAGTGTCGTCGCCAGGTGGCGATCGACTTGCTGCATTGAGTGCAAACCCGAAGGCTATGAGTGTGATTGAGACGGAATATACACCAAGGTCAATCCATGTTTGATTCATCACACTGAATGCAATGTAGAATCCGAATCCAAGAAGAAGACACCATGCTCCGATAACTCGCATCATGCCGCCTTCGCCCCCAACTAATGCAGGCCATGTGTCATTGATGACCATGGATTGGAAGAAGGTTGCAAGTCCACCTTCGTTCGTTTCATTAATTGACCGAAGACCAAGACTGACGAGTAGACCACAAGCGATCATGAAAACAGCATCGCCAGCAACGAATGCTGCTGCTGTATCTTTGTCGCCAAATGCATCAGCAAGTAATTCGAAGGTGAGGAGCCCTCCCCATGAAACACGGTATGATGGATGAATTTCACCCACAAGATTGAGCACTGCTAGTACGAGACCCCATGCTCCAATGGCGATGTACCACTTGGAAAGACCCATTGAAGGATTTGAAATAAGATCCAAAAAACCTTTTTGTTCTGTGTTCTCTTCACTGCTCATGAATCCGCCACCTGCCTCATCCATATAAGCACAACGAATCAAAGCGGACGTTGTTGTCGATAGCGATTGTTGAAGACGGTGGCCATATTTTCATCAGCATTGGTTAGTATTTGTTGTGTTTCAACATTCTGTGGAATACATGAATTAATTTCCTTAGAACGTCCATATCGTCCACGACTAATTGTTCTTGCAGTAATCAATCCAAGCATATCCAAATTCGCAATGATTCCCGAAATTCTCCGCTGTGTAAGTGAGGGTATGTTGAGATACGAACACGCTTGATCGTAGACGTCGTACAATTGACCCGTTTGTATGTTCTTTAGTCCATTTCTCTCATTGATGAGTACCGAAGCGAGAACCAACTTTTGTTG
>CAXAHE010000119.1:0-4179 GCA_963968475.1 uncultured Candidatus Poseidoniales archaeon
CCAAACCAGAGGACTTGTCCTCCTCCATCCTCATCGGCAGGAGGTTCGTAAATATGGACGAAAACAGGTTCTTTGGTGATGTAAATGAGATTAAGAGGACGTTGTTTCTTTGCATCTCGATCCAATGGGCCATAATAGACTGGACGAGAGCCGTATTTCTTTTCAAAGTCGTTCACCCATTCTGCTACGTGATTGTGAGCAGCCATGACAGAGGCGAGATCCCCTCGTGCGAATTTGAGTTCTTCATCAGCCATAATTACACCTCAGCTTACCGCCGTAATGTCGACAATGAAGCCCATACCGGGTTCAACTCTCCAGCCGATTGTTGATTGAACAGGACCTGCTGCTCTCAAATAGCGAGTGACAATTAACGTTCTCTTCAAATCTCCACCAATGAGATTGGTTGTAAGATCGAGGACTACTTCTGCGCTTGCACGCATAGAATGAAGGAGTTTGTGATCCATCTCCTCTCGATCAACAGTGAGGAGTATACTCCGGCCGGTTGAAGCGATTCGTCTCAAGCGTTGAAGAAGATTGAATCGATCTTGGTCATTCATTCCGTCAGGCATAAGAGAACTCGCAGCATCAATGATGATGATATCTGCCTGTTCGATTGCTTCACTTTCAAGGACTTGTTCAATTCCAACATTTGGAATCGGTTCTGCAACAGTACCGAATCGTGAGAAAATCATCAAATTTCCGTTGGTTAAGGCATCAGTGACGCCATAACCGATAGATTCAACTTGTTCAATCCAACCACGAGTGGTTAATTCGGTTGTAATTACGAGTACTTTAACTCCATTTTCGAGAAGTCCATGCACAAGTCTCTGGCTAACCAGGGACTTTCCAGCACCAACTTCACCAGCCAATAAAATAAGGCTGCGATTGGGGAGTCGAAGACCGAGTGAATCGGCAAGACTGTCTGTTTCGACATCGTAAGGGAATCCATCCTCAATTGGCTTTGGTTTCTCAGTTAATCGATCAACCATGTAAACGCACCTCCAGGGAAATCGTGTCAGTACCACGATAACCATTGGTAACCTCAGATGAGACGATGACCGTTAGAGAGACATCAGTCCCGTCAGCATATGCCCAGGAAGATGAATTGACTGTAACTTCAACCAAATGATCGGAATCCCAATCAGTACCTGCTGCCGGAATTATTGCAGTCGTGACCGTAGAAGTCACTGTAATCCCATCGACGAGAACGACGAGCGTGCTCGTATCGAGAAGAGTCGTACCAGTATTCTGCAAGTAAAACGTCATCTCATCAGGATTTAGTGTGTCATCGTATGCAACCATCATTGGGTCTCCTGCAAATCCAAGACTTGTAGCTTGGTTGACTTCCATGGCACGGCTCTGATCTTGAGATGCTTTTGCCATGTCTCCCCATTCATTGATGAGTACGACACTTACAAGACCAGACACCAGCAGTGCTGTTGCCAAGAAGATGAAAGAAGATGCTCCGCCGTCTGCCATTTAGTCACCTCATGCTAATCTGTTTACCATTGTTAATCCCATCGAAGTCAATGAAATTCGTTCGTAGGATGTAGCGCCGTCTTCAGCCCATTCAAGTTGAATGGTTGCGCCTGAATACCAGTGAGTGGTACCAGCGGATGTAACCGAACCAAGATGGGTTGGTTCTTCGCGGGTGCCTCCATCAAGTAAACGCCAAGCTTCTCGATTCTTGATGGTCACTGGGCCTGTATTCGTTAGATTACTGTAAATGAAATTCCCAATATCTGATGAGAATGTGGCACCTGATGAAGTAAGTGGTTGACCTGTTGTATCGACGATGATCGTAGGAGGGGACGAGTAATTCCCGCGATTGGTGATAATCACGTTTTCTATTCCTCCTGCTGCGTCGACTGTGAAGGTTCCCAAGAACCCTCCAGATCCACTTTGTTCAACGAGTGTTCCATCCTGGTATCCGCTTCCATTGGTGGCGACGGTAACGGTCAGGACCGCACCTTCCCACAATGTTGCGTCATCGATTTGGAACGATGGGATTGGTTCTCCGGCATCCTCAATAATCTCAAGGCTGGTTTCCATCCTGCTGTCAAGACTTTGCACTGCAAGTGCAAAGACCAACATCAGTGATGTTCCAACAATGAGAGCACCGATTCCGACCGAACCACCCATGTATCATTCCTCCGAAAAGGGAGTTTTAGTTCTCCAAGATTCAACGATTGCTGAGAATGTCAACAACTTTCGGTGTGAAAGGTGATCATTCAATGCAGCTTCCGCTTCGCCAGGTGCTGCAAGTTGAACAATTGCAAGGACTGAACGTCCTTCAACATCGGTCAACATACCGCTTTGAACTGCTTTTTGAGCAAAACTGACTGCTGCCATGCCGGATAGATTATCCAACAAGAGGGCTGCAACCATTGCTGCTCCAACACCATCGTTTGCAGCTTGCTCGTAAGAGCCCTTTGCAAGGAACGGGTTAGCGGCAAGTGCTTGTGCTTCATACAGTTCTACAAGTCGTGCTTCGTCTGAATGACGTAGGCGATCAACGCCGTCTCCAACAGGAAGTACTTTCCCATCAGCGGTGACAATTGTATCGCCAGTCATTCCATCGATAGAGTGATCGCCATCGCCTTCGGCATTAGGTACTTCGGATTGTTCTCCATCAACTACAGTAGGGACTGAGATGGATTCTTCCATCTTATGCTCTACTAAGCGGAGTACATCCTCGACCATGTCGAGACGACTGCTAATCATTCGTTCTAATCCAGATGTATCTACCTGAGCGTTAACAGGCGCTGCCGGAGCTAGCGTTGCTGTAACACTTGGTACAGATCCTATGCTGTTTAGGCGTGCTCGAGTCGGACCGGGTGAAATGGTCCAAGCATCTTCTTCACTCAATTCTCCTTGTTCAGGGAGAGGCACTTGTTCAATGGCCACATTGGCCATGATTTTCAAGCGCTCTTCTGCGAGTTCAGCGTCTGCATCCCGGTCGTTCCCTGCACTGCCACTAAATGGCCATGCCATGGTACAACCTCCTGCGTTGTCATACCCGAAGGTAAGACATTACGCAGGCCGACTCAGACCACCACTGCACCGCGAGAGTCGTCGTTGACTTTGAGTACGTCGTAAGTTGAACCGCCACCGACTACGTGGATATACATGGATGCCTTTACGTTTTCAGTAAACAAGTGAGTAGGGCTACAATCATTCGCAGCACCGTCGTTAACATCGAGTGAAACTCTGTATGCAACACCTGCTTCAACAGTAGGTACTACTACAGGAACAGCATTAGAATCATCCAGTGCAAAGACGATACTTGTACCGCCATCTGCAGGTGTGTCGTCGAATTCTCCAGCGAGTCTGTCAGTATCTGGGACTGCAGGAGGTCCTGCTCCGCCACCATCAGGGTCTTCACAGAAGACTTGCCAAAGGATGTCGCTAGGAGCAGTGTCATCTGAACCTGCGGCTAGACGGAAGTAAATGACGAATGATTCAGCAGGATCGTCAACAAATACGTTGAGGATCTGTACTTTACCAGACATTTCGTCGGTTGTATCGTCACCAGTGGACTGAGCATTCTGTTGCAGCTTCTCTGCAGTCTGAATAATGACCGCAGCAGCTACAGCAGCAACAAGGATAAGTGCGATGAATACAATCATTGCACCAATACCAATTGCAGCTAGGTTATCGTTTTTCAAATTCTTTTCTTGTGTATTCTTCATATTAAATCACCTCAAACTACTACGTCACCAACAGATGGTGAGCTGCCGTATTGCAATTCCTCGTATGTTGCTCCTCCGCCGTCGACGGAGAGGATTAGTACGTGATCTGAATTTGCCGCAGGTGCACATTCGTCAATTTCCATAATGAAAACGTATGTTGTACCTGGGTTTAGAGTAATGGCAGCACCGCCAGCGCCTGTTCCAGTGTGGACAGTAGCGCCGCTAAGATCGCCTTGTGCGAATTCAGTTGTATCGTCTCCAGTTGCCAAAGTATCTTGATCATCCAAACAGATGACTGTGTATCCAACGTCATCGCTTTGGGTTGGTTCAGATCCAGGCGCAAGCTCGAATGTCACGAAAAGATCGTGATTATCAACTGCTGGCGGAGTTGTCGTGGCTTCGATGACGATGTTGATCAGAGTTACTTTCGTAGACATCTGCTCTTGGGTATCGTCACCACTGGCTTGTGCGTTCTGTTGCAGCTTTT
>CAXAHE010000120.1:0-4137 GCA_963968475.1 uncultured Candidatus Poseidoniales archaeon
GAAGCACGTCTCTTGTATGGTTCGAGTATGGTTCAAAGATTGATTGTTGATGTGGCAGAAGGAGAAAACGTTGCAGTTGCCTTTGGCGATACGCCGAAAGATGGAGCGGATGACACCACACATCTCTACGCAGTGTCTATCGGTGAAAACTATTCAACAACCACAGGTGTTGTCGAATCCTCGATGTTTCTAAGTGGAGGAATTGTCTTTGAGGACATTCCAACATTAATTGGGTTGCTCGTAAGCATCATTTTGATGATTCTGCTGTACGTTCATAGTGAATGGTATGTTGTCAACACAGTAGGAATCCTTGTTGGTTCTGGTGTCATCGTTATGCTTGGTGTATCCTTTGTTCCTACTTTGATTATGGTGTTCATGGTTGCCGCAGCGATATACGATGCGTGGGCTGTGTATAAGTCGAAACACATGCTTGATCTTGCTGATACGATGATCAATCTCAACCTTCCAATTCTCTTGGTTGCGCCACAAGGCTCAGATTATTCCTTCAGAGCAGAACGCGCACCTCTCGGAGATTCTGATGTCGAACCTTCGACTGAGATTCAATCATCACCGCAACCTCGTGAGCGAGTTATCAAAAAGAGTAACGATGCAATGCTGATGGGATTAGGCGATGTTATCTTCCCAGGTATGCTGGTTCTCTCGACACTGCAATACATTGGTGGCGATGATGGCTGGATTATGGCCATCACCACACTGATCGGCAGCCTCATTGGCTATTCTATCCTCATGTGGTATGTTGGACAGGGTAAGGCACAAGCAGGCCTTCCATTGCTCAATGGCGGAGCGATTCTTGGCTATGTTGTAGGTGGATTGATGACCATCGGAATGGCAATGTTCCAATTCAATATCAGTTTGTAGGTGATGAATGATGCTTGATATCCATTTATTCCGAGACGAACCGGACCGAATCCGTGCTGATTTCGATCGTCGCAACCTTCCTCATGACCAGATTAACAATGTTATTGCATTGGATGCGAAATGGAAAGACTTGCTCCATCAAACCTCCGATTTGAGACGTCAAAAGAATGAGGCTGCTCGCGGAATTGGTGCTGCTAAGAAATCTGGGGATGAAGCTGAAGCACAGCGTATTCTTGCAGAAGTTGCTGATTTAGGTTCACGGATTTCTGAAATGGAAGGTCAAACCACAGCCGTTCTTGAAGAGCGAGATGCTATTCGTATGCGGATTCCTAATCTCCTTCATCCAGAAGTACCATCTGGTGCTGATGAATCTGGAAATACCAAACTGTCCTTGCATGGTCAAGAACCAACGTTCACGTTTGAACCAAAGACTCACAACGAACTAATTGAAGAGAACAAATGGGTTGACCTCGAGCGTGCTGCAAAGATTACAGGAAGCCGTTTCTTTTTCCTGAAGGGAGACCTTGCTCGAATGGAAATGGCACTGCAAGCCTTCTCTGTTGATTTTATCCAACAACGTGGGTTCACGTTGGTTCAACCTCCAGTTATGATGAATCGTGCTGCTTACGAGGGTGTAACTGACCTTTCTGACTTTGAGACAGTGATGTACGGTATTGAACCAGACGGCTACTACATGATTGCAACTGCTGAACACCCACTTACTGCTATGTTCATGGGAGAGACAATTCCAGAAGATCAACTTCCCATCAAGATGGTCGGTGTATCCTCTTGCTTCCGCCGAGAGGTTGGAGCCCATGGACAATCGGACAGAGGAATCTGGAGAGTTCATCAGTTCACTAAAATTGAACAAATCATTCTTACAACACCTGAAACATCTTGGGAACTCCATGAAGAATTATTGCAAAACTGTGTGGATCTGTGGGATGCACTTGGACTCCACTACGAAGTTGTGAACATCTGTACAGGAGACATGGGAACAGTTGCTGCTCGCAAGTATGATCTCGAAGCATGGCTTCCTGGGGCGAAAGCATTCAAGGAAATTGTATCGTGTTCGAATTGTACTGATTACCAATCGAATCGCCTCGATATTCGATATGGAACGCCTGGGCATCCAAACCAGCCTATGGTTCACACATTGAATTCTACTGCAGTAGCGACTTCAAGGGCTCTTGTAGCTATCATTGAACAGAACCAACTCGAAGACGGTCGCGTGAGAGTACCTGAAGCACTTCGACCGTATATGCAAGGTCAAGATATCCTTGAACCGTGCAACTGGTAGGTTTAATAACTATTAATAAATACTCAATTCGGAGCGGATTGAGATGATGTATTTTGGATATGGGTCAAACCTAGACTGGAACGACTGGAAAGGATTTTGTGAAAGAAATGGACGAAGTCCTGATGGATTCAGAGAGATTGAACCAGCATGGATCCTTGGTCATAATCTGAAATTTCACTATCACTCAACGGGGCGAAATGGTGGTGCTGCGGACGTGGTTCCTCTGAACCATTATCATGCAACTCCAGGGGCTCTCTTCGAACTGGATGACGATACTTGGCAGATTATGGATAAGAAAGAAGGAACGCGAGGCGGTTACTACAAACAAAAGGAAGTCCTTGTTATCAGGACAAGTGGAGAAATTTGCACAGCGATAACCTACGTTGTTTGTGAGGACAGAATCAAACAACATTACACGAAACCAAGTGCAGAATATGAACAATTAATCAGACAAGGACTTCTCAATCGAAAGCTTCCAGATACTGGCCTTGATCATTCTATGGATGGCTGTTGGGAACTTCCTGTCATCGAGCATCTGTTCGTATATGGGACACTGATGAGTGGTGAAGTGCGCTATGGGGAACTTTCTCCATACGTGGAGTCAAGTGTAAATGGGACGACCAAAGGTGTTCTCTATGATCTGGATGATTATCCTGGGATGAAGACAGGAGAGTGTCTTGTTCACGGAGAATTAGTCAAAATGAATGACGTCGAATCTTGTCTGAAGGATATGGATTCTATCGAAGGATTCTACGGATATGAGAGTAAGAACTCTCTGTATGAGCGTACGATTGTTCTGATTCAAACAAACGATGGGGCAAAATGGGCGTGGACATACTTCTATTCTGGAGACGTAGGGGAGAATACTCGGATTAAATCTGGTCGATGGAAACAACGTTAGCACTCTGAATTTGATTCGCACCATCTCTTTTCAAAACATCAGTTTAAAGGTGAAGATAAACGGATTCTCAGTTAAGGTGAAAAAAAATGAGTAATAAAATATCAAAAATCGGATTCGTAGCAAGTATGTTGTCAGTTGCACTATCTCTTTACATATACTTTGTAAGTGGCGACAAGGACTTAGGAATCTTCGTCGGTCTTTGGGCTCCAACACTAATTCTTGCAACAAAAGAAATTGAAACAATGCTTGAAGAGTAATCTCTACTCTGAACTCCATTTCTATCGAATTGCAGTTCTCTGTAGCCCGTAAGGTGTTTGTTGATGGACAAAATTGTTTCTGGTAACAAGAAAAAATACGGCACAATTGAGGTTTTCAACCTTTCAGAATGGGGTCGTCCTTTTGCTCGAATTGCTGCCAAGTTCCTTGAAAAGAAACCTATCTCGGTCATTCAAGTTACCAACGTACACTTCCTGCTTTCGTTATTCTGTGCATGGTTGATTCTGGAAGGCTATTTGCTAGAAAGCTGTTTCCTATTGGTCATAAAAGGCGTTATAGACGCAGTTGATGGCGAACTTGCACGCATTCGCGAAAGGCCTTCGCATGTTGGAAGGTATTGGGATACTGTCTCTGATACGATAGGACTCATTGCAGTGATGTGCGCTTTCGGTGTTGTCTTAGACTGGGAAATCGGTTTGACATCGATCATAATTCTTGCTACATTACTTCAATACTCATTGTTTAATCACTTCTCGATCTTAATGAGAATGCTCGGCTCTGGAGACTCTACGAGTCGAATCGATGAGCGTATCCGTCCTGTTGCTCAACCCTGGGAAAGCCAAACAGCAGTGAATATCTTTCACATGATTTATGTTGTATTTTTCAGCTGGCAAGACAGCCTCGTCTCTAAATTATCAGGAAAGGGTTCAGACAATTTAAGATTTGAATTAACGGTATCATCTTCACTTGGTTACGGAATGCAATCCATTGTCATCTTTTTACTCGCACTCACTCAGAATCTTAGTTACCTACCGCACTTAGTTTTGGGTGTAAATGGGTT
>CAXAHE010000121.1:0-4129 GCA_963968475.1 uncultured Candidatus Poseidoniales archaeon
TCCTGGTCTCGACCTTCTAGCACCTGCACCTCCTGCAATGCCAGAAGCACCTCCGGGTCTCGACCTTCTAGCACCTGCGCCCCCGAGCATGGATTTGCTCTCACCTCTAGCACCTGCGGAAGAGAATGTAGATTCAACCGCTGATGCCCTTCTATCGCCACTGGCAACTCCTGACCCACTTGCTGCAATGGATGCTTTGACTCCAACTGATGAGAATCCAGTTGCGGCTGGTGAAATTGCAGGAGCTACAATCCGCTCTAGTGTTGAAGTCGATGAAGTCCCAGGAGACAAGCTCGAAGGAACACTTCATGAAATTGAGAAATCAACACTTACTGCTGAAGGCACTATTGTAAAGCAATCGATTAAAGGAACGCTTACAGTAAACAACCCATCAGCAGATGATCGTATTTACGACATCGATGTTCTTCTTGACAATGCAGACTCAACCGATATTGGTGGAGACCAAATCTCAGTTGATGAACTCGAAGCTGGTAAGAATTACGTGAAGAAGTACTCTGTTTCTGATGCACAAATGCTGGTTCTAAGAGAGAAACTTGATACAAACCCTGCCCGCAACAACGAGCGTTCACTGAGTATCGCACTCTCCGAAGAACCTGGACTCATTGCTCTTGAAATGGAAGTTGAAAACGTTTCATCTGTAGCTCTTCGAGAAATAGTTGTTACACGTGACTTACCAGATAGTGTTCAGTTTAACCACACTGCTGGAGCAACTGTCGAAGGGAACACATTGACATGGGAAGTTGGCGCTTTGCACCCAGGTGAAAAGCAAGTCCTCTCTGTAGAAGGACAAATTACGGTCACAACATCCAAGACAATCAAGGCTGGATCTGCTCAAGCAACATACAAGGCAGATGCAACACTTTCGAAACTATCATTCCGTGACCTTGACGCATTCTGCCGTGGATTCACCTACATGAGAGTTCGAGAAGACGAGAGACCAGACAACTGGATTTGTCAGACCATCTTCGAAAACCGTTCATCCTTCGCTGTCGATCTTGTCAAATTACAGGTTCGAATGAAGGGAAGCGACGATCTCTTGTTTGATGTCAACGATGTCAAGCAAGACGTACATCCACAAGGAAAGTGGGAAAGTGAAGAGCGAAATGTCATGGCAACTGCTGAACCTGATTTCACATATGATTTATCCTACACCGTTCTACCAAGAGCTGTTCAGAAGACAGAAGGTACAATCAAACTTGAAGAGAGCAGTCTAACTGTTGTTGACGCTGATATTTCGAAGAACTATTCGACTGATACACTCAAGTCGTTCAGACAGCAACATGTCTCTGCTTCACTTAAGGTAAAGAACACTGGATCCGCTACAATCAATCTCATGCGTATCACAGACGATATTCCTGGTTTATTCCAAGCCCCAGACATGGATGCAATGGCTATCATCATCGATGGAAAGGAATTGCCTGTAGACCAATGGAAGGGAGAACTTTCTGCTGGAATCACACTTGAAAAGGAACATCGTTCACCTGATGGCGAAGGACATACAATGACCCTAACCGTAGGTACAAAGGGCCCAATCGGCCTCAAACCTGGCAAGACAATGGAAGTCAAGTACAAACTCAATGCACCTGATCCATCACCTGCTAATGAGAGAGTCGATGCACCTGCTCGCTTCCAATTCAGTTCAGAGCAATTTGGACCAGTATGTCTACGAGATGTCCCTGAGGCACCATCTGTTCGTGTCAGCCACCTAAGGAGAAATTTCTCAGCTGGAAAGCAAGCAATTCCTATGGGCGGAAAGGGTCGCTACGAAGTTCTCATTCTCTTTGAGAACAATGGCGACTCTGCGCTAAAGGATGTTTTCATTAAAGACGTCATCCCATCCAACTTTGAAATCAAGGATTGGCATGTTCGGGGCGCAGGTGGAGAAAAGCGCACAGATGTTGACATGACCACAAAGGAAACAGAAGATGGAATCCAAATTACATGGAAACTTCCAATTGTTGGCAAGGGCGAGCGTCTCGATGTATCCTTTGAGATTAAGGGAGAAGGCGAGATCGATGCTGAAGCACTCAACAGATTCCACGGCGCTCATTTCGGAGACGAACTCGAATCTGAAGAAGATGACACACCTGATGAAGTTTCAGAAGCAGCACTAGAAGAAACTACCGAAGAAGCACCTGCTGTTGAAGAGGAAGTTATTGAAGAAGAATCTGCTGAAGAAGAAGTTGTTGAGGAAGAATCTGTAGAAGAAGAATCTGCCATCAAATTCCGAGAAGACATCATGCTAAGAGTCATGGAAGAATTTGGCATAGAAGACCGAGATGCTTTCCTAGAACACTCAATGAACTTTGATTTAGATGACAATGGATATCTAAAGAAGGCTGAGTTTGTTGCAGCAGCTGAAGCATTCACAGCAGGAGATGCATCCGAAGAAGAATCAGCGGAAGAAGCCCCTGTAGAAGATGCTGAATCTGATTCAGAGGAATCCTCTGAAACAAAAACATGCCCTATCTGTTCAACATCGAACCATGCACATGCAGATACATGCACTGCATGTGGTTACACGTTTGAATGATTCAAAACGGTAAGTTCCATTGTGGCCATTCCTCATGATCTGAGGAACTGCTCACGAGAACGATGACGTGACGTCTTGTGTTTTGAAGTACTTCATTGAGAGATGTATGTGTTGAAGGCGGAATAACTCCATCACGTAAGTCAACAGCGAGCCAAGCAGTGGGATATTGCTTGAGACATGCCTCAAGTTCAGCCTCAATTCCTTTGGGAGGTACGCCTTGACGTACACTTGCTAAAAATGACCAATCTGAAACTGTACGACGCTCACTGTCCGTCCAAAGAATGACACGTTCAGTCATCTGAATCTTTTCTAATTGTTCAAGCGCTTCAAATTCAGTACAACAAACTGGTCTTCCTGGCATTGGCATAGGAACTGGGTGCTGCCATGTTGTGGTAACATCGAGTGGTTCTTTCCGGCGCATGTATAGTGGACTACATCCTATCGTTTGAATTCAACGGAAGACCAACCTTCATGACCTTCATGCTTCACAGGGGATTCATGGCGAGCCGACCATCACCCCCTCCACCCCCACCACCAAATGGTTCGATGCTCACAATGTTGCTTGTCATGATTCTGATGAGTTTCCTCATTATCAATCCAAATATTCGTAATTCACTTGGTAACATGGCAGACCCTATTCTCGCTCCAGTATTACCCGAAACTGAGTTTTTCGTACTTACAGTCCTGATTTTGGGAACGTTCTCAATGACGATGAATACTGTACTCCGTAATCTCTTCATGGATCCAATTGCACAAGCACACATTGCTCACCGACAAGGCCAAGTTCGTCGAATGATGAACGATGGACGAATGAGCCGTGATCCGATTCTCATGGAAAAGGCCAATACACTTCGCGAGCAAATGATGCCAGAGCAGTTGAAGGTACAGATGGGAGCGATGCGCCCAATGATGTTCACTATGATTTTCATTATCGGTATCTTTGCTTGGCTAACGACGGCTGTCGAATCCTTCAGAGTCGATTACGTCTCTCTACCATGGACTCCCCGTTGGGATTTACTCGATGACAAGTTTCTCTTCTTCCCTGCCTGGATTTGTGCCTATATCTGTATGAGCGCTCCTCTCGGCAGAATCGTTGACCGTCACATCAAACTGATTCGATACAGAAAACATCCAGTGGTTCTCGCTAACGAAAAGTTGAGCGAACCGTTGCTTCACTTGGTTGTTTCAGACGAAGCTAATGAATCCAAACAAGCCAAGAACCGACGAAGTAAATCTCGTAAAAACGGTCCAAAGAAGCAACAGAAAGATGTTGTTAAGATCGAAGAGAAGGCTGGATTCAAGGCATCTGCATCTGTATCAGTGCATGTCTGCCCTGAGTGTATGAGTGAAGATGTCGAAAAGAAAGGGCATCGAACCCTTCGATGCAATGTTTGCTACCATGAATGGGTGTGAACGATGCTCAAAGTGACCATTTCTGGGCACCCAGGAAGTGGAACAAGTACACTTGTATCCTTGCTTTGTGAAACCAAAGGCTGGCTCTCACTCAACGGTGGGGAATTGTTTCGTCAAGAAGCTAGTCGACGTAATATGAGCCTCTCCGACTTTGGTCTACTC
>CAXAHE010000122.1:0-4023 GCA_963968475.1 uncultured Candidatus Poseidoniales archaeon
GGGTTCTGGATCCCATGACCCTGGTTCGAATCCGGGAGGGACTACCAATTTCTGACAATGAGATAACCGTTCCCTTGAAAAGTGGTAGGTCTTTCCAAGAGATTCCTAGAGGCGACTTAAATGATTACAAAACACTCTATTGTGAGGACTTTAAAGAGTATTATTAAGGTGTTTTAAAATTAAAAAGAGGGGAAAGAAATGAAGATATTACACACCGCAGATTGGCATATTGGAAGAAACCTAGATGGTAACGATTTACATGAAGAACAGCAAATAGTTTTGAACCAAATTGTAGGAATGGCTAATGAGAAACAAGTAGATATCATAGTCATCGCAGGCGATCTTTTCGATCTGCCCAGCCCCAGCGCCGATTCGCAGAATCTCTGCTATGAATACCTCATAAAACTGGGTAAAATTGCACCAGTCTTGATTATCTCTGGAAACCACGATTCCCGAAACCGGCTCAAGGCCATCGAGGGATTCGCTGAGGCAGCCAATATTCACATCACCAGTCAAATCCATGAGGTTGTTGAGAGAGCATTTACATTTGAGGAAAATGGTTCCAAGGTGCGTATCTATGGCGTTCCGTTCGTTGCACCCAACAACGTCCGAGGCCTTGAGGGATTCAAGGACATCAAACTCACTCATGAAGGAGTAGTCACTTCTGTTATGGAGAAAGTTCGTGAAGATGCTGAAGTGAATAATGCCCGCATCATTGCCATAGCCCACCTATACGTATCGGGGGGGGAACGAAGCAAGTCCAAGGCAGAACGTGACATTGAATACGGCGGAGTACACGAAATCAATGCCTCATCTTTCGAAGGTGCAGATATTATACTACTCGGGCACCTACATGGCTACCAAACGGTTCCAAAATCAATCCCAATTGCCCATTATTCTGGTTCCATCCTACGCTATTCCTTCAAGGAGGCTAATCATACCAAGTCTTGCTCAATCATCGATTACGATTTGTCTACTGGCAAATCTATGATTGGAAAGATCAAATTGAAACTCCCAAGAGGAATGGCTCGATTGTCAGGTTCATCTGTCCAAGATGTGCTTGAGAATCCAGATTTCGACAAGCACGTCAACGATTGGGTCGAAGTTACTCTTCCTTGGTCCGAACGAGGTACAAACTCCCAAGTTCGCCTAGAGAAGAAATTCGAGAAAACTGCAAGCATCAAGTTCCACCGTCCGACCATCTCTGGAGATGGAGCAACCATGACCGAAGTGACCGAAGGCGAGAGTGCCAGTGATCAAGCAAAAGCATTCTTTGAGAATGTCGCAGGGGGAGGAGAGGCAACCTCCAAGCGAATTGCCATCATAACAGATATGGATGAGAAAGTCAGAGGTGAAAAGGCATGAAAATTCTTCGAATCAGAATGGAGAACTTCGGCCCTTACGTTGATGAAACCATAGATTTCACAGAGTTGAATGAGCAACGCTTGTTCTTGCTTGAAGGAAAGACTGGATGTGGAAAGAGTACAATCATCGAAGGAGTCGTATTCGCCATATATGGTAAGGATTCCAAAGGACGTACCGAAGGTGTACGAAGAAACTCTGCATCTACCGAGAAAAACACTACTGTGACCTTGGATTTTGAAGTCGATGGAGTCACATATCGCGTGGTTCGAAGTCCACAAAGAACTAATCCAGAAACCGGGAAAATCAAACCCGCACATAAAGTCAATTTGGCTGAAATTGATTCAGATGGAAATGTGATTGCTGAGCGCACGTGGGATGCAATACAGGAAGTTGGTAGCAAAATTAGCAGTATCATTGGACTAAATGCCAATCAATTCACTCGAATTGTTGTCCTACCACAAGGCCAGTTCTCCGAGTTCTTGAGATCATCATCGAAAGAGAGACAGGCATTACTCGAAGCAATTTTTCCGATTGATGATTGGAAAGATATACAGAAGAGAATCCAGAAGCAGGCCAGTGCTGCCAAAATAACAAGAGGAGTTCTTTTGGATGCTGCCAAACAAGTGGCCCATACCACCAGAGAATACACCAATGCTGATTCGGAGTCCCCTGCAGAAGAGGATGCTGAAATCCTCATGACGATTGATGAAGTACGAGTAGTTCACTCAGAGGCGGAAGCCAAAATTTCTGAATGGACTACAGCCATTGAATCCAAAGAAGAAGAGCTCGGTAAGAGGCGGAAAGAAGTTGACTCTCAGAAGAAGTCTCTTGATGAGCAGGACAAGATGAACAAAGCCATCAAGGAACGGGGGAATCTCCTCGAAGAGAAGAAGAAACTCGATACACTTGAGAAATCCATCAAACCGATGGAAGCCGCTTTGGTCAAACACCATGATGCCGAGCGCCTCAAAGGAGTTCTCGCCTCACTTGTTTCAGCAAAGGCCGCGATTAAGGAGAATGAGAAAGAGATCGGTGAATATTTGAAGGATACTGGAATGGATGCTAGCCTGAAGGAGAAATCGCCTACTGAGATTAAACAACTTTGGGATACGATTTCAAATAATGTCAAAATTGTTCAAGACATTAATAAAGACCAGAAGAGAAAGAAGGGAACCTCTGAATCTCTAGATAGACTTGTTGAAGCCGAGAAAAGCGCACGTGATGATTGCAAAGAATTACTTTTCCAGCAACACAAAGCATGGGCGTCTCAAATTGCCAAAGATTCCCTCAGTGAGGGGGATCCGTGCTTGGTCTGCGGCAGCACAAAACACCCCACTCCAGCAGATGGGGATGGGCACGTAGATTCTGAATTAGAAGAAGCCTCTGCGGCACAAACCTCGGCAGAGGACAAGTTGAAAGCTGCGAACTTCGAGATATCAAGGCTCACCGATTCTATCAAGGAAAAGAGGGGGGAACTCAAGCTGGGCGTAGGAGAAGATATTCCAGATGTTTCGAATTTTGAATCAGAACGAGATGCACATCAGGAGTTGCATGGACTCAAAATTGCAGGTGTTACCCTTGTCATTACACGAGACACTTCGCAAGCAGCCTGGAATGCGGCTGAAAACCCACACAACCTTGACAGCATGGAAAAAATCGATGCTCAAATTCTAGAGTCGGAGAAGATGAAAGATTACACTGAGACCATCTCAGACTACAACAATCGTCTTGCCGTCAATTCGGATGGATTGGAGAAGCAAGAAGTCATTGATGCTGAGGGCAAGAAAGCAGTCGATATTAGCAAGGATATTATAATTCTAGAGGAAACTACATTCGCTCTGAGAGAGGATGAACAAGAGCATGGGATCGCGAAAACAGGCCTTTCTAAACTCGCTTCTTCAGACTCTACACTGTCAACATCAATTGAGGAATATACACAATTCGCATCGAGCACAGCTGACCTGAAATGGGTGGACAATCATATTCGTGGTATTCAGGGGGTGAAGATGAAGATGGACATCATCGCATGGATTCTACGCCGTTGGTTTGAGGCAGCTCTTGCAAACGCCAACAAACATCTTGCAGAAATTGGTTCAGGCCGCTATTCACTTGAAATGACTCAAGCGGGTAAAGATGAGAAGAAGACAGGCCTAAATATCGGAGTGATTGATGCCCTTTCCGACAGCCTGAAACCCCGCTCTACGACCTCACTCTCTGGTGGTGAATCATTCTACATTTCGTTGGCATTGGCTCTGGGTATGTCTGATGTCGTGTCTGAGGAAGCCGGAGGGATTCAACTTGGAACATTGTTCATCGACGAGGGCTTCGGAACTTTGGATCAAGATACATTGGACGATGTTATGAGTGTCATTGACGAGATTGGTGAAAACAATCGTGTCATCGGCCTCATTAGTCACGTTGAGTCACTTAAGCAGCGAATCTCATCTCGAATTTCAGTCACAAAGAAGGGAGATGGCACCTCTAAAATCAAAGTGGAAGCATGAGGTAAAAAAACTTCGAGAATATCTGATTATGATGCGATAGACAAGATATTATGGGGTTTTTGTTGTATGAGCCTAGGCATTATTGTCATTATAATCACCATAGTTAGAAATGGTATCCGAAAGATGAACTAGGAATCTGCAATCAAAAATCTAA
>CAXAHE010000123.1:0-3790 GCA_963968475.1 uncultured Candidatus Poseidoniales archaeon
GAGTTGGATTACTCATCATCGCTCTGGCTATCTTCGAAGGATTTGGCTGGGCTGGTGGCGTTATCATGGGGCCAATCGAAACTTTCGGAGTGTTGGCGAACACGCTCTCCTATCTGCGTATTATGGCAGTTGGTGTAGCTGGTGTTAAGATCGCTGAAATCGGAAACGACATGGGCTTTGCCTCCATGACAGAAGCAGTCTCAGCAGGCGATTATCTCATGGTTCCACTCTTCTTCTTACTCTGGATTGGTGTCCAACTGTTTGCAATCGCACTCGGCCTCCTCTCCCCTTCTATTCACGCAGCTCGTCTCCACTTTGTGGAATGGATGGGCAAGTTTTACGATGGCTCAGGCAGGGCGTATTCCCCGCTTGGCGGCCAACCCCTACATGTTGAGGGGAATTCATAGTCCACTGGACGTTAAGGAGGTAGAAAATATGAACAAGAATACCCTAAAGAAAAGCCTACGAATGATGATCGTGCTCGGTGCACTCGTCCTGATTGCTCAGGGCGTATCCGCTCAAGCGGACGCTGACACAACAGAAACAACCGAAAGCTGGGGCAAGGATATGGGAGCAGGTATTGCTCTCGGTCTTGCTGGTCTCGGCGCTGGGTTCTCCCAGGGAAGCATCGGCAGCGCAGCTGTCGGTATGCTCGCTGAAGACTCAAGCAAATTCGGTCCTGCACTGATTTTTACGGCTCTTCCTGAGTCAATTGTAATTCTCGGTGCATTGCCACTCTTCCTATGAAGTTGTGGCGTTACAACAGACACTCGTCTGTTGATTCGCTGGAGATAATGATATGACACTTGAAACACTTGCTAAAGATATCGCTGCATCCGCTGAGGCGCAAGCCAAAGCAATGCTCAAAGAAGCGAAAGCAGAAGCAGATGCAATTGTCGGTGAAGCAGAAACTAAGGCAACGTCCATCTCGGACGAAGCAAGTGCCCGTGCTGGGCGTGAAGCTGAACAAATCTCACAAGAAATGGTCGCCAGTGCGCGACAAGGAAACCAGAAAGAACTGCTTATTGCACGTCGTGGCGTCTTGGATGCTACATATGATGCTGCAAAAGCACAACTTGCCGATCCCGGAATGAAGGGAAGAGCAACTCTTCTGAAATCTTTGTTGAAGCATGCTGGAGATATTTCTGGAAAGGATTTCGTTCTAAGGCCAGTTACTGTCGATGCGGCTGCATTGAAGAAAGAAGCAGGTTCTCGTACAATCGGAGACGAAATTAACGGACTTGGTGGCTTCATGATGGAAGCTGCAGATGGTTCAGTTTCATTCGACTTCCGTTTTGATACACTTCTAGACAGAACGTGGAACGACGAACGCGCTGCAATTAACGAAACACTATTTGGATGAGGGATGAATGATGTTATCGGGTAATACACCATATGTTGCTGCACGGGCCAAGGCTCGCCGTCAAGCATTAATGGACAAAGCTCGACTACGTCAATTGATCAACCAATCACCCGACCAACTCACGAATGCTGTAGCAGAAAGTGGGTATCAACACGAAATCAACCTCTATGCTTCCAAATATACTGGTGGCGATTTGGTTGAGGCTGCACTTACGCACAATCTTGAGAACGAATTGTCAAAGATTCTCTCTTATTGTAACGGAAGAGTACGAAAGATCGTTGAGATTTACACAGGTCGATATGAATACCAAAATGCCAAAGCAGTATTGAGAGCAGTTGCGAACGATATTGATGCAGAAAAAGTCGGGAAGGATATCCTACCTGACCTGAATGAAATCAATACTCCTTGGATTAAAATCCTGGAGAATGCTGATGACTTACCATCTGCTGCCTTGCAAATGCGCCGTAAATCATTCGGCTCTGCACTTACAAGCTTACCAGAAAATGCAAGCCTTGCACACTATGAAGATGCTCTTGACCGACATTACTTCTCATTCGCAATGGCTTCACTTTCACACAGCAGTAATGATGCACGATACTTGCGAAATGTCTTGTCCACGGAAATTGACCATCGAAACATCCTCAACGTTTTGGAAGCATCTGCTTTCGGAATCGAAGGAAACGATCTTCTCGATGAACTCTTGACCGGAGGACGATTATTGCCAAAGCGTGCGTTGTCCTCTGTCGCCAATGGCGGCAAAGATGCAATGATGGATCTTCTTCGAAGCAATTCACGCTTTGATATTGCAGGATTTGAAACCGCAATGGAGACCACAGAAAAAGAACGATCTTTGGACGCTGTGGTTACATGGCTTCACGCACGAGAACATCAACAAATGCAGAGGATGAGCTACCTCCATCCTGTATCTGCATTGCCGATTGTTCACTATGTTGCTATGAAAGTCAAGGAAGTTACGGACCTTCGAATGATTGTTCGTGGACGTTTAGCAGGTCTACCGCCCGAGTTACTCGAGGCGCACGTACTATGAGGTGAGATGATGGAAATTGCAGTAGTCGGTTCACCAGAATTTACCCTCGGATTCCAGCTTGCTGGTATCTCAACACTGTTCAATCCAGAAGATGAAGAAGAACGTATCAAGGTCTTCCGTAATCTTCTCAATTCAAAGGATGTAGGAATCGTCGTGGTTGACTCCACGGTTCTTGCCTCCTTGCCGGATCGTCTGCGTATGCAACTTTCTGGTTCTGTCTCTCCGACCGTTCTCGGTATCGGTACGGAAGAAGACAACACGCTCAGAGAAACCATTCGAAGAGCAATTGGAGTCGACCTATGGAAATGATATTCCAAATTGGAGGAAATAAATATGAGTAATGAAGGAGTAATTTACAGAATTTCGGGGCCTGTGGTCACCGCAACAGGAATGAGCGCAGGAATGTACGACGTTGTCCGAGTTGGCACCGAAGGATTGATGGGAGAAGTTATCGAATTGCACGGTGACAAAGCTGTTATCCAAGTATACGAAGATACATCGGGTATGCGACCAGGTGAACCAGTTATCAATACTGGGGAAACCTTGTCCGTATCTCTCGGACCAGGTCTGCTAACCCAGATTTACGACGGAATCCAACGACCACTTCCAACTCTCGAAGAAGTCATGGGTGTTTTCATCACCCGTGGTGTCGATGCTGATGCATTTGACCTCGAGAAGAAGTGGACCTTTGAGGCAGTTGCTGAGAAGGGCGCCGCAGTTGAAGGTGGACAAGTTATTGGACACGTTCAAGAAACCGAAACCATCGTTCACAAGATTATGGTTCCTCCAACCATGAGTGGCGTCATCAAGAGTATCAAGTCTGGAGACTTTAACGTAACAGAGACTGTTTGTGTTCTCGAAGACGGTGGAGAGATTCAGATGATGCAGAAGTGGCCTGTGCGAACTCCTCGCCCATACCGCCAAAAGTACGCTCCTGACACCCCTCTGGTTACAGGAATGCGTATTCTCGACTTCCTTTTCCCGCTTGCTAAGGGTGGTGCAGCAGGTATTCCTGGTCCATTCGGATCTGGTAAGACCGTTACACAACAATCGCTAGCAAAGTACTCCGATGCACAAATTGTTGTTTACATCGGATGTGGAGAGCGTGGAAACGAGATGACTGAAGTATTGGACGAGTTCCCTCACTTGATTGATCCAAACACAGGAAAGCCTCTCATGAACCGTACGGTCATGATTGCGAACACTTCCAACATGCCTGTAGCTGCTCGTGAAGCATCTGTGTACACAGGAATCACCATTGCGGAATACTTCCGTGACATGGGATACGACGTTGCACTCATGGCTGACTCAACCTCTCGTTGGGCAGAAGCAATGCGTGAAATTTCATCACGTCTTGAAGAAATGCCTGGTGAAGAAGG
>CAXAHE010000124.1:0-3737 GCA_963968475.1 uncultured Candidatus Poseidoniales archaeon
GAGAGATCTTCCCAAAGCCACACCATGTTGCTTTCATGCTTATTTGTGTCTTCTCCAACAAGAACACGTCCATCATCAAGAACAAGTAGATTATCAGGTCCTGCGAGGTTATTCACATCGCATTCATATTGTGCTGACGAAGTGTATGGGCCACCGACGATTGCAGGCTCGATTCGGTTTACGTTCCATTGCTCACTCATCGTCATTCTGTACACAATTCCACAGGAATTCTGAGTGACATCAATGTCATCTTGGCCATCAGTCATTGCAGATTCGATTCTTGACATGGCCAAGTAGAGGTATTCAGGTGCATTTTCATTGAATGCAACTCCCTCCATCTTGTTCCATTCATCAGTTGCATCGATTGCAGCAGCTGCTTTACGAGATTCGAGGAAAGCCACTCGGTCATCGAGTGCATACCCAACGATTCCATCTCCATTGAGATCTTTATTCAGACGTCCTTCAGCCCAATCATTGATCTCTTCATCCGAGATGTAAGAATTTTGTCCTGAAATGTAATCATTCGTAGTTATGCCATCGTAATCTTCAATCCAAGAACGAATTTCAGAATTTGAAGATGAGGCCATTTCAATCCATTCGACATCAAATCCAGTAATGGCTGAGTCTCTTGTATCGTCCTGAGCCACCTTTGAAGCATAGAGCGTTCCTGAACTGAGGTCTCCTGCGGTATCGGCAACGAATTTGAATAAGACCGTATCATATCCATCATCGGTAAGATAGACTGTTCTTTCATCTGGCATCACCATTGCATTTTCATGGGAGTAACGACCCATTGTGAGATGACGAGTAAGATCAGGTTCGCTTATTGAAGAATTTTCGATTTCAATAATGTATCCATAATTGTAAGGATTCGGATAGTAACCAAGATAATTCTCTAACTTCGTTTGATCAGAATGGTATCGAAAACTGTCATCGTTCCAGTATTGAGTATTGTCGAAATACAGTTCTTCTGAGAACAGTGGTGACCCCCAAGGACTCATGCTGCCAAAACAGAGTACCCAAGCACCGTCAATACTGCTCAGGTTGAGCATTTTCCCGCCTAATACAGACCATTCTGAAGTGGAAGTATCCCATTGAATTTCCATTTGACTGAGACCCGCAGGGCGGTCTTCCCACGCTGTGTAGAGGTAACCATGAGTTCCATCTGAATTAATTGGAACGTAGGCATTGAAATCTGGCTTCTTGCTGATCAAAATTTGGCCTCCGTCGTCTACTGAGTAAATCCCTCCAGCAACCCCTCCTTGTGAGAGTGCATCACCGGTTTGTAGAATCACCTGATAGTCTCCATAAGAGGTTCGAATTCCATGCCAGATATCTTCTGCCTTGCTCGCTGAGTCGAGTTCAGGAACAACCTCTGGAAGGTTATTCCAATCGATTCCGTTGATGACTCCGATTGTGGCTTTGTAATTATCTTCATCTGGATGCATGGCATTGACAAAGAAATTTCCATTGGTATCAACATACATTCCAGTAACTTCAGCCTCAGGAGGCATCATCATGATACGCGTCATCGATTGTCGTTCTTCTTCGCCGCTGTCTTCAGCAATCACAAATGGTGATATGTTGAGGGCGAGCAACAAGCCAATGGAAAGAAGAATCAAAGCAGGCTTGGTTCGCATGGTTTGCTCACAGAAGAGGTGACCAAAAACATTCCCAAGAATCAAAACCAGACTCCAACGAGACTCAACGTGACAAGATAGAGTGAATACATTCTAAAATTAAATAAATCAGAAGGTCTATTTGTGATAATTCTGACGTCTACCTCATGGAAGAGGATGACTTGATAACGGAATCCGAAGAAATCCAAGAGAGTGAATCTTTCGTTAGTCGACATGCGCTTTCCATGGCTCTAGGTTCAACTCTCGCCTTCATCCTGTATACAGTTCTGGTATTAGGTCGGCCTGGTGAATGTTTCAAGGTGGATGATGGACCAAATTCGCTCGGACTTACATTCAGCTACACCTTGGAGATGGTTCAGGAGTTTTTCGATTTAAGAAGTTCAAGCCAACTCGATTGCTATAGAGAGTACTTGCAGATATGGGATGTGATTTTTGCAGTTATCTATACCTCAATGTATTGTTTTTGGATTCTCTATCTCTTCAATGGTCGACGAATATTTTTGATTATCCCAATTCTTGGTATGATTGCAGATTGGGCTGAAAACATTACTGAAATATTGATGATAAACAGTTACCTCGATTCTGACTCCATCTCAGAAACAGTCGTATCGATAGGTTCAGGACTCAATATGATCAAATGGATTATGCTCATGCTAACGTATTTGATTCTCCTTATTGGAATCTTCAATAAAATCAAATCGAGCAGAGATAAATCAACGCAACTCCTTGTCGAGTAAGTTTAAACCGAAGAGAATCTGGATTGTAATATGGTTGGAGAGCTCTCAGAGGATGGCAACTGGATTTGGGATGGAGATAATTGGGTGCCTCATGCGACCGAAGAAGCATCTCTACAAATGAATGAACCATCCGAATTGATTGTTGAACCCTCAGTTCCAACTGAAACTTTACCAGTGCCATCACCAGAATTTAATTCCCTTCCAAATTCAATACTGGTTACAAGTCCTGCCTTCAATCCACTCATGATACCGATCGAAGAATCAAATACGCCCAAGGTGTTGAAGATTATCTCTGGAGCTTTTGGTATATTGATGTCAATCGTTCTTTTACTCTTCATTTTAGGATTGGTTGTCGGAGTAAACTCTGACAACATTGACTATTATCAGAACGAAGGCTCGTCCTCAGCGAATGATTATGCTGATGCGATTGGTGTGGTTCAGATATTGACATACATCCAGGTCATTTTCGTATTTGGAATCCTCATCGCTTCGATTATGACCATTCTCGACAAAACTGCATGGTGGGTGTTGCCTGCATTAATCACGGTTCTAATTTTCATCTTTGCTGGGACATCATATTACCTCGCAGATGCAGGAAATGTATACTTAGATTCCTGTGACCCAGAATTTTACGACAATTGTGGAGAAATTCAAGAGGAATCTATGTTCGATCAGGATCACATGTTCAGTGGATATTGCGGACTGTTTGGACTTTCAATCATTGGCATCTTATCTCTGATTATTAAGGCAAAATCATCGAAAAAGAATGATGGAGCATTAGAAGTTGCAGCCAATGGTGAAACAAGTAAAGCAGCTAACAGAACTCTCGCCATCAGTATTGTTGTAATTGTGATTGGAGCATTATTCGCATTTATGGTCTTCAATGCGTTAATGAATCCTGTAACAGAAGAATCGAATGAATCCTCACCTACATTGCAACAGTTTGTAGGGCGAGACATGGATGTTGGTGCTGAACTTAGCGAAGACGTAGCCGAACCACTTGTTGCGGTTGATTTGGAATGGGCTGATCCAAATTCTAATTTCAAAAACGGAGGGCCTCTTCGATGGGATTTACTAAAGGTAGAAATTACAATTGACGGCACAGATTACACCTGCAGTATGTCGAACTCTCTCTCTGATTGTGTAGTAGACAAAATGGAAACCAACGTCGATGGATATTGGTCACAAGGAGAAAGTATCTTCTTCTATGAAGGGTCTGATTCAAATCTATGTTCGGACACGTGTATTGTAGAAGTTCTCCT
The DNA here is from genome assembly GCA_963968475.1 of uncultured Candidatus Poseidoniales archaeon. Classification (GTDB taxonomy): domain Archaea; phylum Thermoplasmatota; class Poseidoniia; order Poseidoniales; family Poseidoniaceae; genus MGIIa-L2. The sequence goes on from CAXAHE010000124.1 coordinate 3,640, forward strand.
GATCGTTACTGATTCATCCAACCCTGACAGGGTGATTAAGCAACTTGAAGTGGTTGCACAAAGTGATTACTAACTTGTAATCACTTTTACTTGAATCC
>CAXAHE010000125.1:0-3652 GCA_963968475.1 uncultured Candidatus Poseidoniales archaeon
CCATCTTTGGAACTCCTACGGTGGTTCAAACCATGACCATGTACCAGATTTGGGGCAACAACTCAGGCGGTTCTCATTCAGTCTACATCAACATCACAATCTATGATCCAATTGTAACCTTGGATTACACTCCAGAGGAGTTCAACTTTACAAGAGGCATCGCCATCACGTCGATTAATCCAACACACACCAGTATTGTCGATGATTGGGAATTGGAAGGAGTACTACCGCTAGGCCTTTCATTCAACAACGGTCAGATTTCAGGCACTCCTACTGTGAACATGACACGAACAACGTACACAGTTTGGGCCAACAACAGTGGTGGTCCTGCATCACATACGATCAACATCACTGTATGGGAGCCGGTTGTTACACTGGACTACAATCCAGAGAACATCACCATGGTTCGAACCATTTCGATGACAACACTTCATCCTACAGTAACTGGTGGAAACGTTGAGACATGGGGCATTCATCCATCGATTCCAGCTGGATTGAACTTTGCTGATGGTGTCCTCTCTGGTATACCGACAGTGAATCTGACACGAACGACATTCACCATCTATGCCAACACGACTGGTGGTTCAACAACGCATACAGTGAATCTCACGATTCTTGAGCCAGGTGTTATTTTGGAGTATAATCCAGAAAATCAAACATTGATCCGAGGCGTTCCAATGGTGACCATGACACCAACAGTTACCAACGGAACAGCGGAAACATGGAGCATAGAACCAGAATTACCAGACGGACTGACCTTCAGCAACGGTGTCATCAGCGGAACACCAACAGTCAACATGAGCCGCCAAACGTTCACCGTATGGGCCAATACGACGGGTGGTAACTCATTCCATACCGTCAATTTGACCATTGATGAACCAATTGTAACATTGGATTACAACCCTGAGAATCAAACGCTTTACAGAGGCCTTGCAATGGTTTCCATGCATCCAATTGTAACTGGCGGAAATGTCTCAACATGGGGCATTTCTCCTCAGTTATCACCAGGACTGAATTTTGCTGATGGTGTCATCTTTGGTACTCCTTTAACGAACAACACAACGATTGTGTACACCATTTTTGCGAATACAACAGGTGGTTCGACGAATCATACAATCAACCTCACCGTCCTTGAGCAAGCTGTTGAATTCTATTATACTCCAGAGAATCAAACCTTCATAAGAACCGAGGCAACCCTCCTCTGGAGTCCTTCAGTCTCTGGAGGAACGCCTGAGACGTGGGAGATTGACCCATCTCTTCCAAATGGTATGTTTTTCAATAATGGAATCATATCTGGTTCGCCACTTGTCAATTTAACACGTACACAGTACATCGTTTGGGCGAACAACAGCGGTGGAAACATTTGGGCATCGATCAACATCACCATCAACGAACCTGAGCCTGAAATCGAATACGATCCAAGCGAACTCGTTCTCACGCGTAACACGACAATGGCTATCTTGCAACCGAATGTTACAGGTGGAGTGGTTGATTCATGGGCAATCGAACCTGAACAACCATTGGGCTTAACCTTCCTCAACGGTGTGTTGTTTGGAACACCTGAAGCGATTCAAGAGAAGACACAATACATTGTTTGGGCGAACAACAGCGGTGGTTCATTAGTGGCGTACCTCAACATTACGGTGCTTGATATCGTCCCAGAAATCTCCTACACACCGTCCAACATAACTCTGACAAACGACACGGGCATCCTCGATATGATTCCAATCAATCTTGGCGGACCTGTTCTCACATGGGCCATCTCTCCAGATCTCTCTCCAGGCTTAGAATTCAATGACGTAACAGGACAAATCACAGGAACACCGACAGAAGTTCGTCAACAGATTACCTACACTGTATTTGCAACCAATACTGGAGGGACAGCGACTGCACAGTTCAACATCACAGTCCTTGACCAAGTTCCAATGATTGCTTACGTTCCATCTGATGCAGTTCTTCTCAACAACTCGAGCGTCCTTGCTATGGAACCACTGTCCACTGGTGGAGCTGTTATGCTCTGGTCAATTACGCCTCAACCATCTGCAGGCCTCCTCTTTGATACATCGACTGGTGAATTCAGCGGCATTCCTACTGAGATCATGAACCTCACTTTGTATGAGATTACAGCATCGAATGACGTTGGTTCAATGACGGTAACAGTGAACATAACCGTCGAGGATTTGGTCTACAACATTTCGCTTGGTCCAATCTATCTGCTCAATAATTCAGAAATGTCTGTCTTCGAGACAACCTCATCGATTACAGGATCAATCTATGAAATCAGTCCTGACTTGCCAACTGGTCTCTTCTTTGGAGCAGACAATGGAACAATTTGGGGAACTCCAACCACTGTGATTCCGTTGACCAACTTCACCATCTATGCAAACAGTAGTTTGTTTGATGATCTCTTTGAAATCCAACTTGAAGTTCTCGAGGACACTGATTTGGACGGATTACCAAATCAATTACCAGTTGATTACGACCCAATAGGCGGTCTGATTGAAGACTTGGATGATGATAATGATGGATTCACAGATGTGATGGAAGGCGACTGTATCTCTGATTCATTGGATGTAACTTCTGTTCCAAGAGATCTTGATGGCGACTTCATCTGCAACGAATTAGACGATGACATCGATGGCGATGGCTTGTTGAACGATGTTGAAACCAACACATCCACCTACGTTAATCAGACCAACACAGGAACCGATTCGTGGAATGCTGACACCGATGGTGATGGCATTTGTGATGGACCGACTGCTCCTGCTCTGCCAGTCGATTACTGTGAGGCAGGACCTGACGCATTCCCGAACGACGCAGCTGCATGGCTCGATACAGATAACGACGGAATGCCTGACGAATTGGATGGAATGTCAACAACAGGATTGATTGAAGATACTGACGATGATAACGACAATTGGACAGACTTGCAAGAAGATGACTGTGGCCCAACCGACGCCAAGGATGCCATGGATACCCCTGTCGACAGCGATGGCGATGGCATCTGCGACTTCAATGAAGTTCTAACCGTCATCTACGGTACTGGTGAATTTGAGTTCCTCCAAGGACAACGCAACATCTCAGTTATGCCAATCGTCACAGGAATGACGGTTGATGTATGGACAATATCGCCTCGACTTCCATACGGCCTCATCTTCAGTGGTGACACACTCGCACGAACCTCTTCAGGAAATGGAACCATCTATGGCGTTCCATTCGTCGCATCAAACCTCACAACCTACACCGTTACAGCACAAAACTTGTTGACTGGAGCGACCATGATGACCACCTTCAATCTCTCAATTGCTGAAGATTACGATCTTGATGGATTGGCAAACAATGCAACTCGTCTGGGCGTATTTGAAGCAGATTACGATGACGACGGAGACGGATTCAACGATTCGTTCGAATTGGAATGTGGTGGCGATCCATACAACCGCTCATCTGTTCCAAAGATTGAATCGAATGGAGATTGTTACACCTTCCGTCAATACGAACAAGAACCTGAAAAGGAGAAGAATCCATTCAAACCAATCTGTTTCCCAATCATCTTCCTCGTCCTTGCGTTCTTCATTGTAGTTCCAATTATCCTGACACGACGAAAGGAGCGTGTTGGAGTCCGTGCTGAGCACGTAACTGCATCTCCAGCATT
>CAXAHE010000126.1:0-3608 GCA_963968475.1 uncultured Candidatus Poseidoniales archaeon
ATCGATGCAAGTTTGGCACCGTTGAAATTCCTAGAAGAGGAATGATTACTTCTTCTGTTCTGGAAGATCGCCGTTTAGACTGTCTGGATTGTCATCAAGAGGACCCCATTCAGATCGAGTGCGCGCCAATCCGATTCGCTTGGCATAGAGGAAACGCAGATTTTTCCATCCGTCTCCCCATGTATGAATTTCAGCTTCCCCCACACGTTCTCTGTATGGGACTGAGATTTCGATTGCTTTTTTCTTTCCAAGGTGCTTGCGTGCTAGGATTTTGACTTCTTCTGAGAGAGGCATTCCATCATTGGTTGGGCGCATCTTTTCATTTTCAAAAATATCCTTGCGAAAAACCCACATTCCTGATTGAGAATCTTTGATTCCATAGCCGAACAAGACTCGAGCTGTGAATGAAAGAACCCAGTTGCCGAATCCATGCAGGCCTGACATTGAACCAGATTCTGCCATGCTCAATCTGTCACATGTGATGAATTTCAAATCCTCATCAAGAAGTCTCTTAACAAGTTCTGGAATAAGTTCAGCAGGATAGGTGCAATCTGCGTCCATTGTGACAATGATGTCATTTGATGCAACAGCAAAGCCAGTACGATAGGCGCGTCCATATCCCTTTCGAGGTTCAAGATGGACTCGGACATCCTTTTCGAGTGCAATTTCTCTTGTTCGGTCTGTGGAAGAGCCATCCACAATCATGATCTCAAGCGATTCACACCATCCACGAGGGATGGCATCAACTGTTGCACCCAATGCTTCTTCTTCGTTGCGAGTGGGCAAGAGAACCGTAACAGAAACGGGTAAGACCTCAACCATGACCAAGCGAGTGGCCATCAGGGTTTCAATCCATTGGATGTGTCCTATGCTGTTGCATCAGGACCATTTGGCACGTATTCTTCGTAGGGAGAGTCTGGCAGCCAATCGTAGTTTTCTCCACTTGGATAGTTTCGGCCGACTGCTAAACACATCTCCAGATCGTCGCACGATTTCATGGAAGATTGCGTCGTATGCTTCACACATAAGTTGTGGTTGTAGTCTTGATTTAGAATCAAGATATTCGAAGAGATGTTTTGCGGATTGCTGATGCCTTCGCACGACTTCGATGTATTCCTGCACGAATGCTTTCCATCGTTGGTTGGTTCCGAAATCGGTTTTTCCGAGTTCATCTACATTGATATTGTATTCAGCTAACGCTTGAATAGGGAGGTATATTCTTCCAGCACGGTAATCTTCAGCAACATCTCGAAGGATATTGATCATCTGTAACTGAATACCCATATCGATAGCATGGATACGGGCTCCAGCATCGTCACATCCATAGATTTCTATCAGAACGAGCCCAACTGCTGAAGCGACTTTGTAACAGTATGATCGAACTTCATCCCACGTTCTGAGTCGTACTTCAAAGAGGTCATCTTCCATCCCTTCAATGATGGTTTCAAAATCATCAAGACGGAACTGGAATTGATTGAACACATGATGCATAGCAACGAAGATTGGTTCATTGCGTGTTGCGGTTTTATCGCCATCGAACAAACGTGTTAGTCGCTCTTTAGCATCAACGAGAGCCATTAGTCGGTATTTGTGTTCTTCTTCTGAGTTGTTTGGTTTCGATTGGTGAATCGATCGAAGAAGAGTATCTCGTTCGATAACGAGTTGGTTTAACGTATCGGTTTCGTTGACCTCTGGACGAGTATCACCGTCTGCTATGTCGTCAAGGTATCTACATAATGCGTAGACTGCATGTACTGCCTTTCTTTTCTTGATGGGCAGCGCTGAGAAACTGGCAAAGAATGTGGAGGATGCCTTTCGACAAATTTCTTCACATTGGAGAAATGCCTCTTCAACAGTGATTTCTCTTTGCATATTCTTACACTCTCAGTTTTTGGTTATGAATGCGTGTTCTTTGCCTTCTTCAGTTGAACGGATATGAGGTGGATGGCAAGGCCGATTGGCATCAACATGACTCCGAACAATATCGCCGTCTGGGTCACAGTTTTGTTTATTTCTGTCTCTATGCTTCGCTTCCAAATCCAACGGGTTGCGATAATATCTCCTATGACGAAGTGAGTCCAAGCGAGCACTGCCCCAGTTTCAGTTCCGAGAAGATCTGCTAATGCGTCGAGAAAGCCACCGAGTGTTCCGTCTCCCATCATGTCTGCGAGTCCTCCAGGATTCATAACTAAAATGACCAGGTAGGAAACGAGTGGTCCAAGAACAAACCATGGTCCGCTCATCCACTTTTTTGTTCGTTCTTCATAAGGCTGTATCATCATGAGTAACCAAAATGGGCCAACCCACATTGAAGCTAAAACGAGTGCTGAGAGTAAAAGTATGTCTGCCATTATATCATGTCCTTGTATTGTGTTTCAATTTCCGATATTGTTTCCGCGTCGGGATAATATGTGGAACTTTTCCAATGAGTTACTCCATCTTCATTGATGAGCATGAGCGTCGGAGTTCCAGGCATGCCGTAGTATTCGAAAACTGTAGAACTGAGTTTAGTTTCATCATCGTATTTCCGGATAGGATCTTCGTCCGATGGCAAAGTTATCGGCCAAGGAGTGTAGTGATTACTTTCTGGAGTCCCAAATTCAAGGGCAACGTCTTCTTGCGATTCGAAAGAGGGATATCTCTCAATCGAGACCAATTGGAGAGGAGGTTCCATCTCCATCCACTCTTGATGGCTTGAACGCAGTTCATCTGTCCATTCTTTACAGCCAATACATCCTACGCCGATGAAGAGAATCAGGACAGGACCTTCTGAGAGGTTATCTTTCAATGAGTAGTTCGCTCCAGCGTCTTCTGCTCTATCGAGTGTTTGTAAGGTGAAAACACGCCCTTCTTCTGTAACAGGGTCAATGCAACCAGATAGCATAAGCAATGCTACAAGGACGCCAATAATTCGCAACTTGAATCACTCAGGCTTTGGTTGTAGTGACGCTTTCCTTCTTCGGGGTTGGGTTGCGGGATCGACTAGAGACCTTCGGGCGTTTAACGTCTTTGAACCAAGAGTCGACACCGTTCCAATCGGGTCGTATGCCGAGATCGGCAAGTACAAGCTTGCTGCTGATTCTTGCGCTTTCAAAAATGGTTGGTAGGCCGCTGCCTGGGTGTGTCCCTCCTCCAACGATGTAGAGGTTATTTGCTTCTTCGAAGCGGTTGTGAGGGCGACGCCATAGCATTTGCTTGAGGTCGTGGGTTAGGTTGAACACTGCGCCTCTGTAGATGTCGGATGCGCCCCAATCATCTGGTGTGATCACGGTCTCAGAAACGATGTGGTCTGCAATGTCATCATACCCTAGTTTTGCCAACTGCTTCACGATGGTTTCGCGGAAGTCAGCCTTGATGTCGTCCCAAACGATGCTTTCGTGTTGGTTGGGTACTGGCACAAGGACGTAGATAGTCGAGTGGCCTTCAGGAGCAAGGGAGTCATCTGTAATAGAAGCGTTTTGCACGTAGACAGACGGGTCGTCCCATGTGAGTCGATGGTTGGTGATGTCTTGCAGGTTTTTCTCGTAAGATGAAGATGCATAGATTTGATGGTGCGGATGATCGTACTTCTTGTCAACGCCGAGGTAGAGCATGAATGTGGAACAAGA
>CAXAHE010000127.1:0-3495 GCA_963968475.1 uncultured Candidatus Poseidoniales archaeon
CAGGTAGTCCGTCAACACGAGCAATTCCCCATACGCTGACCAGGGAAACGATGAATGAAAGGTTCCACAATTGGAGCAATCCAGAATCACGAGCTCGGGCGCTTAACTCACTCAATCCAGCAAGTCGACCGGCGAGGTTTAGAGTTGATTCGCCTTGACTGAGATTTACATACAGTTGCTGGAGAATGAGAAGAAGCATCCATATAGCGACATGTTGTTCATTCAAAACGACAGGAATGAAATCATTTGAGAACATTCGGGATTCGATATCGGTTGCGAACATCAACAGCCATATCCAAGGGGCAAGAACAGCAACGCCTGAGATTGAAGGAGACTTTCGCTGGACACCAAGCCATGCAAGGCCAATCCAGACAGATCCTTGTGCAACCAATAAGCGCCATCCTTCGGTTTCACCAGGTATGAGCAGCGTCAATAGGATGACGATGACGATTCCACCCATCCATAGGACATGGTCAGATACGGCTTGCTGATTGCTCAGTAAGGCGATGGATGTGAACAGAGCAGTAAGGATTGCATAGAGGCTGTATCCATTCAGGTCAGCAACAGGTATCGTGAAAACACCCGTACTCATTAGGATGACAAGTGCCAATAGGAACGGTGCTGGGATGAGGATGAACGGGGCTAATCGTTTCCAATCGACGCCACGTACAGTAAGGTACGACGCTCCAAACGCACTGATGAGAAGCAGTAATTGGGCCAATGCATAGCCTGTTTCAGTTCGATTTGCAGCAATGGCGAGAAGCGCACCGACCATTCCCAAACCAACAGATATGGCCCATAATCCTGGTTTTCCAAGACCCAAGGCTTTCGCAGCCTCTGAGAACCAGTTGTCCGCTTTGTGGAACTGAGTTGCGATGACGGCATTGGTTGCAGTAACTGCAAACATGAGCATGAAGAGGAGAAGTTCATCGTCGAATGAGACGATTTCAATACCAGCAATTTGCCATTCTTGGGAAAAGGAATGGAGTCCTATCCATAGATATGAAACTGCAATTCCAAGACTTGCAAGGTTTCCTGAGTTTCTGAAGACGGCTAAGCCATGCATAGAAAGCGTACCCAACAAGATCATGGTCGCGACACCAATTTCATCATAGAGCGCTCCAGTAGCACTTCCAAGAGCGAGCAAAACCAGTGTTGCCTGAGCAGCAATAGCATCATCATTATGACGTTGAGCAATGTATACATTGAATCCAATTAACGAAAGAAGAGACACGCCAAGAGTTTCATCTGCACCCAAAGGCGAGGCATCAAACCAGCCCCAGTGATGCGCATCGAGTGCAAAACCATAGAGAATTTTCATGGAAATTATGACCCATGTAACACCGAGGAGGTGCATTCTTGGCATCGGAATCCATTTTTCTCCAGCCCATAGTCCGGATAATCCCATGAGAATGAGAAGTGGTCCTCCAAGCAAAGGTGGTAGTGCAGTTCCAACGACCCATCCAAGAACAGACCAAACCAAGACCATGCCAACAAGCAGTCCAAATCCAATACGACGCTCGCCATGTACGGCGATATCTGTGACTGAATCTTCAGATGCGGGCGCATCAACGGTTCCGTCTCTCTTCACCATCCCTGGTTCATTTCGCTGAGTGTTTGGTGCGGAAAAGAAATCAGCGATTTCACCGACTGCAGCATCCGTTTCAGTAGATGCGGCAGGCTCTTCCTCTTCTTCCTCGACTTCTGGTTCAGGGTCTGCAATAAGGAATCGATCCAAATCGACCCCCATGCCACGGTCGAAATTCTTCTTCCGTAGGACTTCATCTTCCACGAGGTCGTGGTCAGATGTTTCCTCCTCCATGATATCCTCTCCTCCAAAGTCCTGTTTCAAACCTCCCCCTTGAAGGTCAATTCTTGTCTAATTCTCGTATGGCTGAATAGAAAGGGACAAAGACAGACCGCGGTAGGAACCTGTATGGCGGAGACCTCCACCCCGACATCGACCCCCCTGACAACGCACGGACTAAGCCCTAAAGGCGAGGTCCATTGGAACCTTGATACCGACGTACTGCTCGACATTTCGATTGCTCGAAACGAAGGTGTTCTGAGTGCTCATGGCGCTCTTGTTACCGAGACTGGCGAGCGAACTGGGCGCTCCCCGAATGACAAATTCATTGTTGATGAAGAATCGACTTCAAATGACGTAAATTGGGGTGATGTCAACATCTCCACAGACCTTGCAACATTCGAGAGATTGCGTGCTCAAGTTATTGACTATCTTTCAGAGCAAGAACACCTTTTCGTACAAGACCTCGCCTGTGGTGCTGAACCTTCTGAAGCACTTCCAATCCGTGTGATTACACACAATGCTTGGCACAGTACATTCGCTCGAAACATGTTTGTTCGACCATCCGTGGAAGAACTTGCATCTCACACACCTGATTTCACCGTCTTCCACGCACCTCATTTTGAGGCTGAAGATGCATCTCTAAACTCACAATGCTTTGTCATTGTTAATTACGCAGCAGGTGAAGTTATCATCGGTGGAACTCGATACGCTGGAGAAATTAAGAAATCAATTTTCTCGATCATGAATCTCATTCTTCCAAAGAAGGGAATCCTTCCAATGCACTGCTCTGCAAATACAACGGGAGAAAACACGGCAATCTTCTTCGGTCTTTCTGGTACTGGAAAGACAACACTCTCCGCAGATCCAAAGCGAGCTCTCATCGGTGATGATGAACATGGCTGGGGCGCAAATGGTGTGTTTAATTTCGAAGGTGGATGTTATGCGAAACTCATTGACCTCTCCGAAGAAGATGAGCCAGCAATCTTTGCAACAACTCGTCGTCGAGGAACTGTTCTTGAGAACATCGTTCTCGATGCAGATGGTGTTCCTGACTTTACTGATGTGAGCAAAACACAGAACACACGTGGTTCATATCCAATCGAATTTATCGATAACAGAACTCCAGATTCACGCGGAGGACATCCACAGAATGTCATTTTCCTAACGTGTGATGCGTTTGGTGTCCTTCCACCAATCTCTCGCCTCACTCCAGAACAAGCAGCTTATCACTTCATTTCAGGATACACAGCAAAAGTTGCTGGAACCGAAATCGGTGTAAAGGAACCTCAAGCAACCTTCTCGGCTTGTTTCGGTGAACCATTCATGCCGATGCATCCTGGTGTTTACGCTGATCTTCTTTCAGATAAAATGGAACAAAACGATTCAACAGCATGGCTCATCAATACTGGCTGGAACGGTGGTCCATACGGTGTTGGAAATCGAATGAAAATCAAGTATACTCGTGCAATGCTCAACGCTGCACTTGATGGTGATCTTGACAATGTTGAGTACATTACAGATGGTCGATTCGGCTTCGAAGTACCGACATCTTGCCCAGACGTTCCTTCTGACGTTTTGCAACCAAGAACAACATGGGAAGACAAGGATGCTTACGATGCAACAGCTGACAAGTTGGCTGAAATGTTCAATACAAACTTTGAGCGATATGCAGCAGGTGTTTCTGC
>CAXAHE010000128.1:0-3412 GCA_963968475.1 uncultured Candidatus Poseidoniales archaeon
TCAAGCATCACAAATTGACGTATCGTTCTTGGACGATCTACTTTGATTTAGTTTGGTATTACAATGCTCAGGCATCTTAGTAGATTGTGTGTCAAGGCAATGAGAAAGAGGTTTGAAAAAAACACTTCTATAAAAGCAATCTTTGTGATTGATGCCCATGAACCGCACCATAGGTACAGCAACTGTCATCCTCATTGTCACTCTTTTCGTCTCTGCTGGAACACTACTTTCGCTGGACGTCGTCTCTTTCGGAAGCGAATCCAGTGCTCTTACAATTCAGGTCGATCAGAACGAAGGCACAAATGTTTACACAATGAACGAAATTGATGAAGGCGATAATGACGAGGAAGAGTCCGTGGTCTATATTTACCATGAATTCTCCTTCACTGCCATGGGTGGTGGAGAATCAATCAACTGGGATTTTGGTGATGGTACAACAGGCGTAGGTTCTGATGTAACGCATCAGTTCGAGCAACCAGGACTCTACACAGTAACTTCGACTTCGATAACTTCAGATGATGTTTACACTTCAAGCATTCAAGTTATTGTTCATCTGGAAGCATCTGTAGAAGTCGACAACATGGAATGTGCTTGTGCCCCAACAGGGAAAGACACGACCATAGATCTCCTCGCACTTCCAGGAATGATGTCAATTGAAGGATACCTTACTGTCGAACACGATGGAAGCAGTGAATCATGCACCCAGAGAAATCCATTGCAAGAATGTCATCTTCGTGTCATTCTCGAGCGTACGGAAGCTGGAGAAGTCGTTTCTCAAGATATTCTCTATGATTCAACATTTAGAACCAACGAAGTCGTCATTGATTTCGACCTTCAGGACATGACCTTTGAACAAGGTGATGGCATGAACCTCAGACTCGAAACTGACCAACTACGTGATTGGCACAAGCCTACAGCAGACTGGTCGTCCACTGCACCAGTAACTGCTTGAAATCGTTAAATCAATCAGTAGGTGTAGAATCCTTGACCGGATTTACGGCCGAGTTTTCCTTCCTCAACCATCTGTATTAACAGAGGTGCAGGAGCGTACTTCTCTTGCTTGAGTCCATCATACAGCACATTCATGATGTGAAGGACTGTATCGAGTCCAATAAGATCTGATAGGGCTAACGGGCCAATTGGATGGTTCATTCCAAGTTTCATGATTCCATCAATGGCTTCTGGTTCTGCAACGCCTTCTTGAAGGGTTAGAATCGCTTCATTGAGCATTGGGCAAAGAATCCTGTTTGAGATGAAGCCAGGTGAGTCATTGCAAGATAATGCAGTCTTACCCATCTGAGCAGATGCTTCAATAACGGCAGCATTTGTTTCTGAACTCGTTTTATCACCATTGATTACTTCAACGAGTTTCATGATTGGAACTGGATTCATGAAATGCATTCCAATGACTTTGTCAGGTCGACTTGTAGCATCAGCAATTGTACTAATTGAGATAGAAGAAGTGTTGGAAGCTAGAATGGTTTCGGGCTTGCAGATACCATCTAATTCTGCAAAGATAGAGATTTTCAAATCAAGAATTTCTGGAACGGCTTCGACAACCAAATCACAATCTGCACAAACGCTTCGGTCAGTTGCTAATGAAATTCGAGCAAGTGTTGCATCTGCATTTTCCTGGCTCATACGTTCTTTTGAGACAAGTTTGCTCAACGATCGTTGAATGGTTGCCAATCCTTTGTCCACATATTCTTGTTCAATGTCGATCATGATGACATCATAACCTGCTGCCGCTGCAACTTGTGTGATTCCATTCCCCATTTGTCCTGCGCCGAGTACGGCGATGCGCTCTATTGCCATGGTGCGAACCAAACGGAGGGAATAGATGAACTTGCGGTTTCACAAAGTAGCCCGACTCGGATTTGAACCGAGGTCGGCGGGACCAAAACCCACCATGATGGACCACTACACTATCGGGCTGTAACCCCTCGGCGCACGTAGGTGTTTTTGTTATTGTCGGCTCGATTATCTCATTCGAGGAGATATGCGAGGTCTGTTTCGTCTGTGGTTTTCCTTGCACTTGATATGAACTCAGATAAGTCAATGTCTTGTTCAGTGTATCGAATGGCTTGCAAACCCATGTCAAGTTTATCCATTGTTTTAACGAATTTGGCCTCTGGAGTTGATGCAGATTCATATTCATCGAACAAATCCACCCACTCTGGAGCCATGGCCAACATTGCTTCTCGTTCAAGCCGATGCTTTTCTTCACCACGGATGTCATCATGTGGTGTTAAATCCCCAACAATTACTTCTGCTAAATCATGAACCAGACACATCGATAAGACTCTTGATAGATCAAGTTCCTTTGGACAGAGTTTGAGGGCTAAGGTCGCCATACCCCATGAATGTGCAGCGACTGATTCTGGTTTATCCACACCAGCACGAACCCATCCAGTGCGCTCTACATCCTTCAACTGCAACATCTGCAATAATTGGTCTCGCATGGTTGTGGCACCGTACGAGTCCTCAAAACCTCTGTGGCTGTAGCAACATCATGCACGTAGGTATTCCTGATTGGTGGAGTGACGGTTTGATTCATCTTGGTCAAGACCCAATAATGGGGGAGTTAATCGAGGAATATGGTGCTGATGGATTGAAAGGAAAAGGAGATCTGTTCAACACGCTGATTCGTTCAATAGTCGGTCAACAAATCAGTGTTATCGCTGCTGAGAGTATTTGGAATCGCTTTGTGAACTTGGTTGGTGAAGTTCAACCAGTCAATGTTTTGAAATTCAGTAAAGAAGAAATTGCCTCTTGTGGCATAACACGTCCCAAGAGTGGATACATTCTCGGGTTAGCTCAATCTTCGAAGGAGCTGCTGGAGTTCCCATTCGACTCTTCCTCAATTGAAGAAATTCGTAAGCATCTTATACAATTCAAAGGCATTGGACCATGGACTGCAGAGATGGTCATGATCTTCTCTCTCTGCTTGCCAGATATCTATAGTCCGAAGGATATAGGACTGGTTAATGCCATCAAAAAACTCGATTCCTCAATAACTACAATGGACGAAGCAGAAGAAAAGGCAAAACAATGGAGTCCTTACAGAACAATGGCATGCTGGTATCTATGGCGTATTCTTGATCCGATACCAGTCGAATACTGAAGGCGAATGTGCTAATTATCTGTTTGTCTTAGAATGCACATGCCTGAGGAAGCGAAAGAGAAGAAACAAGTTTTGGAAGTTCTCAAGAGCACAAGGTCAAAATTAGCAAAACTAACTCATGCTACTGCTGAAATGACAAAATCAACGTTCAATAGTACTGCAGAGGCCATTCAGGACAAGGTCATGGATGTCAAGAGCAAATCCAAAGAACGCAAGGAGAAGAAAATCGGGGACATTAAAGCTGAAATTAAGGACAATGGAAGGTTGGAGGATACACCTGAAATGGTT
>CAXAHE010000129.1:0-3391 GCA_963968475.1 uncultured Candidatus Poseidoniales archaeon
GTAGCTTAGGTCTTATTGCACTCATGGAGTTCCGAGTGTTTCTTTCGAGCCATTGCTCCTTTCTCTACATGAATAACTGATATATGTACCCCTATTCTCAGGCCATGTATGGAGGGAGGAAGAGGTGCATTCATTGTTGATAATCGAGAAACTAATTTAACAGACAAAGTACAAGGCTACCTTGAGAAATGGTGCGAGGTGTCTCGACAATTTGACATTGCAACCGGCTACTTCGACGTAGGAGCTCTCCTGCGACTTGATGGTGAATGGCAGAATTTAGACAAGATTAGAATACTTATGGGCAAGGATGTCTCAAAAACAACAAAAGAGACTTTGGTCAAAGCAACAAGCAAAAAAGAGGCTTTGACCGAAGAAATCACCAAACAACTGCACAAGTCTTTCGATGAAGAAAAGGAGAAGCATGGTAATGAGTTTCTGAGAGGTATTACAGAAATAATTGAAGGAATCCGTTCAGGTAAAATCGAATGCCGAGTCTACACTCCTCACAAATTCCATGCCAAGATGTACATTACTCATGCGAAGCACGATATCATGGGGCCGGTCGCACTTGTAGGCTCAAGCAACTTCACAATAGCTGGGATCTCTCGTAACATCGAATTGAATGTACGAATTGAAACAGGGCATCAAGTCATTGAATTACAAGAGTGGTTTGAGAACTTTTGGGAGCATGAAGGAACTGAGCCGATTAACGAAGAAGTACTTGATGTGATGGAAACCCATGCACATGAATATGAACCATTCCTTCTCTATGGAAAGTCATTAGAGGAGTATTTTCGTGACAAGGAGACTATCGGCCCAAATGACTTCCACGAAAAAAAATCTGTGATGTGGCCACAACTGGACAAGTATCAGCAGGACGGATATCTGGCTATGTTGGAAATATCCAATAGATGGGGGGGTTCTTTCCTTTGCGATGGCGTTGGGCTTGGAAAGACTTTCGTTGGCCTCATGCTGATCGAGAGACTCACACATGACGGAAAGAACGTACTCCTATTATCACCAAAATCTGCATTTGATGCCGTATGGGAACCTGAATTGAAGAAGCGTTTACCCTTTCTTCAAGGCTGGGGTACAAACTTCAAGCACTTAAAGCACCATGATTTAACTCGGAAAAACTCCAAAAAAGAAAAATGGGAAGAACAATGGGAATCTGCAAAGAGTCAATTCGATTGTATCATCGTAGATGAGGCTCATAACTTTAGGAATCGCGAGAAAAATCAAAAATTCGAACGATTTATGGAGTTCATTAACGAAGGAAAAAGCAAGCAGGTCTTCTTCCTCACGGCCACACCAATCAACAACTCGATTCATGACCTGAAGCATATGATTGATTTATTCACTAATGATAATGACTCACACTTTAATCGAGCACCGTTATCAATTCCCAGCATTTATAGTCAATTTAGAAGGCTACGAGCCGCGCTGGCAGTGGTTATACAAATGGATGGAATGGAGAAAATCGATTTATCCGCAGAAATAGCCAAGAAAGAGGCACAGATGATTTTACGGGACGACCCGCTTATTCGAGCACTAGTCGTTCAGCGAAGTCGTAGATATGTCAAAGAGAGTCAGAAGATTTTTCGTGGCAGAGAAATTCAGTTCCCAAAACCCGAGCCTCCGAGAGTATGGAAATATGATCTCAGGAAAGTCTATGGTGACCTCCTAGATGACTTTCAATCTGCATTCAGTAAGGAGTCCTTCCTCAAACTGTCTATCTATTCCCCCTATGAACATTATAGAGGAGATATAACACAATTAGACGACTTCAACACGAAGATTTCAGGGCGGAAACAGGTTGCGAACTTGATTCGAATCGGTATGCTCAAGGCCTTCGAAAGCTCAGTTCATGCCTTCGAGAGCAGATGTAATAGAATGATGCTGAAGTTCGTATCTTGGTTGTCTCACCCCGAACATCTGATTGATCTGGATGCAGAGAAGCGAATTGAGGAATGGAAAGAAAAAAATCACGCCATATTGATGTATGCACAGAAATTAGGCTTGACTGGATTCGAGGAGGATGGTATCGATGAGGATGAAGAGGAGGATGACGGATTTCTCGATCTGCCCAAAACTGACAACGCTTGGAGCAATGATGAGTTCGAGGTACAGAAGATTGTCGATGAGGCATATGCTGACCTAAAACAACTCGTCATCTTCATAGAGAAATTGAGGCCAATTACACCAAATCAGGATGCCAAGCTCGAAGCCGTCATCGAACTCGTGCGAACCGATGCAAGCAGTGAGACAAGAAAAGTAATCATCTTCACCGAGTTCATGACTACTGCACGATATCTGAAGAAGAATCTGCAGAATCGATTGACTGAATTCAGGGTTGAACAAGTCGACAGTCAGACCTCAACTGATCGTACGACCATTGTCAGAAGGTTCTCCCCATATTACAACGGGTCCTCATCAGCAGAACTGGCTGATAACGATGAGGAAGAGATTGATGTGCTCATCTCTACTGATGTCTTGTCTGAGGGACTTAACCTACAGGACTCAATCAGGCTAGTGAACTACGACATCCACTGGAATCCTGTGAGATTAATGCAGCGTGTAGGTAGAATTGACCGAAGAATGGATCCTGAGAAAGAAACTGCAATCGTGGCAGCTCACCCTAAAAGGGAAGAGGAGAGGGGGAGCATTGCATACTGGAACTTCATGCCTCCGGACAACATTGACAATCTGATCAATCTTTACCGGAAGGTTACAGGAAAAATAATTCTCATTTCAAGCGTATTTGGGGTACAACATGGACATGGCCTAACTCCCGAACAAGAAATGGAACATTTGAGAGATTACAACGAGCAATACGATGGATTTGAGACCACTGATGAAGGTCTGAGACTGACCTTGGATAGAATCGTCAAAGAACATTCTGAACTCGCAAGAAAGTGGAAAAGTATGCCATACCATGTTATCAGCGGCAAGATCAACGAGGAAGGGAGGAAGGGAGTGTTCTTCTGCTACCGAATTCCCGAACCTCATCCTCTATCAGATGACAAGATCGAGAGAGGGCTGATTCCAAACTGGAGTACTGAGAACGGCATGGGTGACAGTCGTTGGTTCTTCTTCGATATAGAAACAGAGGAGATTCTCGACGGCGTGGGCATGATGTCCGAGATGCATAGAATCATTCAGTGTGAGCATGATGCCCAAAGATCAGTCTCGTTGGATGATGACTCTCTAAGACAAATCAAGAAGAAGGTTGAGAAGCACATCAAGAATACCGTAATGAGGGCTTTACAAGCGCCAGCAAAGGGTGCAAAGCCGAGACTAGTTTGTTGGATAAATATAGAATAGCGAAAGAATCACCGCTAATGTTGTAAAGAACATCTCGTATTCGACCACATGGCAGGCGGGGATAACA
>CAXAHE010000130.1:0-3337 GCA_963968475.1 uncultured Candidatus Poseidoniales archaeon
CAGGTGCAGCACCTGGGCGCTTTGCTAATCTCGAATTAATTGATCCCGGAGCAAATGATTCTGACAGTGATGGAATGCCGGATGGTTGGGAAATTGCCTATGGGCTCGATCCTACAGACCCATGGGATGCTTTGTTGGATGGAGATGTTGATGGTTTGGATTTGAATCAGGATGGGTCTCTTGACAGGCTCTGGACGAACCTGGAAGAATATCGTTACATTGCACGTTCCGAAGAAGGCTACAACTCAACTCTTCCAAATCAAAGCGATTCTGATTTGGACGGTCTTTTGGATGGTTCTGAATATTTTGGGTATTACTTAGAAGAAACAAATTTTGACTGTTACTACAATCCTCAATTAATTTACCTTTGCGATGAAACACTTGGCGAACAAGCACGTATACTCTATACCTCGTCAAATGCTCTTGACATAGGGACTGACCCAACCGTCATGGATACAGACGGTGATGGCATGCCCGATGGCTGGGAGATTGAACATCGCAGATGGATTGGTAATTCATTCAACGGCGGCAATAACTGGTCACTCGACCCTACTCGGGCAGAAGATGCAGGTTGGGATGCTGATCAAGACGGGCTTGCTAACGTGTGTGAGTATGAATGGTCACTCGTTCGGCTTGCAGGGATTGCAGGTGATCTCTTTGAGGATTATGGGGAGAGCCCAGAATCTGCAGCAACTTGGTCGGTTCCTGACCCGAATCTCTTTGATTCCGATGGTGATTCCTTACCAGATGGTTGGGAAGCCGATGGACAATGCTCATGGTCTCCTCTTCGTATCGGGGTGAACCCAATGAATGGTTCAGATGCCTTTGAGAATCCAGATGGCGATGGATACGATGTGAATAAGAACGGAGTATTGGAACCAAGTGAGATGTTTGTAAACTACCTCGAATACCATATCTCAACGGATTTGTTCCTGAATAATCAAACGTTATCCGGAATTGAACTGCCTTCTGGATTCCATACCGACTTGTTCGATAATATCAGTGATTTTGGTCTCCCAGAATCTACATTCGCAGAGCGAGCAAGCGGAGCAATCCTTGCAACGCAAATCCCTCTGGAAAAAGGTTCTTGTGACCCATTTAAGGCTGACAGCGATGAAGATGGAATGCCCGATGGGTGGGAGATTTGGTTTGCTCGTTGGAACATACTTGATGATGATTGGACTCTTAATCCACTCCAACCAAGTGACCGCTGGCTCGATGCGGACGATGATGGGATGACAAACTGGGAGGAATACAATCTCATTGATTCATCTTTCTCAGAAACAAACGGTAACCGTTCATCACCTCAGTGGTTCGTAACAACACTTGGTTCAGCATATGCTTTCCAGCAGTGGCCTTCAGCTTCTACGACACAATCCTTTGGGGCTTTCATCAGTGAAGAACAATACAATCTCACTGGACCAACTGGGGATCCAAACAATGTCGATACAGATGGTGACGGCATTATCGATGGATTGGAACTTCTCTTTACGGCATGGAATCTCTCAGCCCAAACTTGGACGCTTAATCCAGTTGTCTCCGGAGACGGAACCTTTGATAGCGACAATGATGGGTTGGTTGATTTACAAGAGTTCGCCCTCGCAACATCCAATCCTGAAAATGGGATAGGAGCTCCCGCTGATGCACCACTCATGCACGTTGATGGGGATGTTCAACAACCTACCAAGAAGGCTCAACGGGTTTTCCAAATGTTGATTTCAAAAGACTCTCGTGGAAAGCGACTGCTTGACGATTTCAACGCCTGGCAGTCTGGAGAACCTCCAAACGTATTCATTTCCCTCTTGCTCGGAATGACCGATCCCACCAATCCTGATACTGATGATGATGGGATGTATGACGGGTTTGAATATTGGTTCACTTCATGGGATCTAAATGAAAACCGTTGGGGGCTAAATCCTCTCATTGAAACGGACGTTAACCTCGATTCCGACGGAGACAGTTATGATTGCAACAGAGATGGAACCATTGATTTGGATGAACGATTCTCGAATTTAAGAGAATGGGAATCTCGTACATGGGGTAAATACCTCAATCGAAGTTCTGTGCCTGCATCCGTTGGTATTGTTGATTTTGGAGAGGATGCAATGAATGCATACGTGGAGGAACAAGGCCTTTCACTCCTTCAGGCACGACAGTCGTTGATTGATGATTTCAAGGCGAAAGGACCTGAGTCCGTAAGTCGAATGAACATGATTAATACGTACAACGAGAATAACTTCAACAGAACTCTGGTTGGTGTTGCAGACCCTACTCACCCCGATTCAGATTCGGATGGAATTCCAGATGGGTGGGAGTATTGTTATGCACTCTATGGCATGGATAATCCTACGACTGTGAATCATTGGGCCGCAAATCCATTGAATCCCTGGGATGTCAATTACGATGGGGATTCTGATGGTTGGTACGGCCGCACTGCTTTCGATATACCTGCTGTTCAAGGAGATTGGGACACTCGTGCATTCACGCCGTCTTCTCAAGTCATTCAGCCAGGCATAGGTTCACTTCCATTCACAAACTGGATGGAATGGGATAACGAGACGAGACCTGATCTCAACGATAGCGACAAAGATTCAGAAGCATATGTGACGACTGTTAGTAACGGCCAAGTCACTGAAAATTACCAAGACTTCAACTTGACTGACGGCCGTGAAGTGTTCAAATATGGTACGAATCCAAGCGACAACGATACTGACGGTGATATGATTCCAGATTGGTATGAATACACGAAAGCTTGGAATGAAACCAACGATAACTATTCATCGTATCTAAAAATCCAAGTTGTTTGGATTGACCCGGCAACAGGTGGTGCGTGCGATACTTCAACGAATTCTTGCTTGCCGTTATCACTTAATGCAGGAACCTTGCAACGTCCAGAACTTGATTTTGCATGGTTCACGATGGATCCACGGGATGCCATTGACGCTAACTATGATCCTGACCAAGATGGAAATTGGGATTGTTCTGGAGCAGGATGTGTGTATGAACCATACACAAATTTCCAAGAATATTTCGCTATCACGACAGAATCTCTTTCAAGTCCAAATGCCGTTCGATTGTCTGGATTGACGCTTGAAGGTCAAGTTGTTCAGGAAGGTTGGCAACTTCGCTCTTTGCTGCTAGGTGTTGGTCAATGGGATGAAGGCGTAAGAAATTATCTCAAGATGGACAAATCCAATAGCAATGATTTCAGGTATGCTTATCTCGTTGATGACAATGATGCCGAGTTCCTTGTGCAAGACCCTACCAATCATGTTATTCAATGTGCAGGAAACCTGACTGATTCATGGGAAATTTACTACACAGGTGCTCCAAATAC
>CAXAHE010000131.1:0-3330 GCA_963968475.1 uncultured Candidatus Poseidoniales archaeon
AGATTCGGTGTCACAGATAGATGGACTGCGAGAAGAGCAACCCTCAATGAAAACATTGCTAAAGCGTATGTCAAGGGCCATTTGATTTCCTTAAACATCTGGAACCAGAGGACTGTCATCAAAATCATTGGACCACCGCCCATGAATCCCACCCAACTATTGCTTGGAGAAATTCTGTCTCCAATGTACCCTCCTGTTAGGAATAGGTTTCCTGGATCGATGTCCCTTGGGTGTGAAAGGCCGTCTAGTTGCCCCATGGTAGCCCACCATGTGAACCATGCTCCAATGGGAATCAAAGCAAGAAGCACGTAGCGTGCAGATTCCAATAATGGTTTGTCCTGTCGTATTTTTAAGAAGCCAAACTCTCGCTGCATCAGATAGAAAAAGCCCGTATAGAGAACCATTGTTGTTGCTCCCGCATAGGCGCCCCAACTGATGGTAACCCAGGCAAACCCAACGAACCGAATTGGTGCAATTGAACTCCGTTTGTTCCCTCGAATACCTTCCACAATGGCTGTAATAATGCACAGAATAAATATCGAGAGAACAACCCAATCGATCGTGTTGTCTTTGAACCACATCGCATATGGCAATAGTCCAAATAATGCACAAACGGTGAGGAGAGTCGTTTTCGAGCGTATGTGCTCGACGTGCCAAAGATACAGCAGAGATGAGGAGGATGCAAGTATAATCGAGGCCAAGAGCATGGGAAGTTCCTCTTGCTGAATGGTAACAAGGAGATATCTTGTAAGTGATCCGCCAAGCATACGATGATCACTGAGGAAGAACGCAATGATGCAAATTAATGAGAATGGAATAAACACTGAATTTGGTGAATACTTATCAGAATGTCGAAGATAACAACGATCGAGAAGAACATATCCAAAGATTGCGAGACCGATAATGGAGATACGTGTTTCGGGATACATCACCATCGCGATTAGGAGAAGAGCCAAGATAACTCTGTGATGATTCTTGAACTTGATATCCCCCCAGCGTTTTACTTTCAACAAGCTTAATCCAATAACAAATACGGAAACAGGTAACAACAATCCTATAGGGTAATACAGCCAAGCGGCTACATCTCGATTGTATGACAATATCATCGAGCCAGCGAAAATCGATAGGAGGCCAAAACAAGTAAAATAGGATAATTTCGATGCCTCATTCCAATTTTTCGATCGATTCATTAGAATAAACAATCCTCCGGTCAAAGTAAGTATTGTAATTATACTCAGGACAATATCTGAGGTTCGTATTCCAATCTCATCAACATTTAGCCTATCCCATTCAATCGTGGAACGTTCCAATCCTTCCACATAGGTATGCCCTTCTTCTTTCAACCAATCGTTACGCTCAACCGTTGCATTCCAATTCCATTGCTCGATTTCCTCACGCTTTTCCTGAGTTAAATCGAATGCATCCAGAGGAATCCTTCCATGTATTGCATGCGGCATTGGTAGCGAAAATAACATCGATGGAAGTGTGGCGATATCCCGTTGATTGACACCTTCAACTACAACACCCTGTTTGATATTAGGTCCCCACATGAATGCAGCTACATCTCGTAAAATATCCAAATCTGAACCATGTTGGCCTGAATCTGTTAGGCCGTGATCAGAAGTAACAACAACAGTCCAGTCATCAGGAAGTAATTGGAATACCTCTTCTAAATTATCATCGATAAAACGTAATTTATCTTTGTACTCATCTGAATCAATCGTTCCGTAGCGATGTCCAACACTATCGAGACCTGAAAGATGTGTTATAATCAGGTTTCTGGGTTGTTCATGACCTTTTGGAACGGCCCCTGCAACCCATTGCTTGAGTGTTGCAAAACCTTCCTCGTCTCCTTTATGATAATCTGCATGGCCATATCGGGCTTGGGAAAAAGGAACCTTTTCTTTGTCTGGAAGAAGATCTTTCCAAACGTAATCCCCAACGATTCCAACATAATTGTCCGGTTCTCCATCACCATCTCCATCATAGGTTGAAGCAAGATTGAATCCGTCAACACTACCTGGATGTTGAGGATGGAAATTTTGCAAGGCTTCATTGGGCCTTGCTGGAACACCAGTGGCCATCTCCTTAACGCACATGGCCGTCATTGTCAATGGATTTGTTCGCACTTCGAGATAAGCTCCGTCTTGCACACGCCGATTCAAATTAGGCATGAGTTCTGGGTCACTCATCATATCTTTACGGCCACCATCGAAGATGAGGAAAAGGAATCCTTCTGTCAATGGTTCGTCAGGATATGGCGATGGTTCATACGCTGTTTCATCCAGAGGAACAGGCGTATCTGAAACAATGTACGACCCAGTATACAACAGAGAAGGTAGGCATAAAACGAGAACAAGACCAATTGAAAGTGGAATCATTTTTTTCATAACTAAGCCCCAATGCTGACGTATCGAACTACCAGATTATCCAAGATGCCAATGTATGAGCATATTATCATTACACCTTCGGAGTCTAAGTTTTGCACGCTTTCAGGGAGAACCTCAAACACCAAGACCCGCTGGGTTTTCTATGGCTCACCAGATTCAAGGCTCTGAAAACATATTGAAGACGCTTCTGGGAGAGCATCGTATTGAACTTGTACTGGTTGATCGTGAAAGGGATACTGAACGCTTGAGAGCAGTTTGTCTTGAACAAGAAATTCCACTCGAAGAGGGGTCGACCAATGACTTATGGAGAATGTCAGCAGTAGGTACAACAGATGCTCTTGCCCTTATCGGAAGAGAACCAAAAGGAGAACTCGAGGAAATCTTTGCAAGAGGCGGATCAATATGGCTTCTTGATGGAGTTCAGTATCCAACAAATCTCGGATTTGGAATTCGAACAGTGGAAGTAAGTGGTGCAGATGCAGTTGTTCTCAATATTTCCAGGACACACGAAGACCGTCGAACAATTCGCCGTTCAAGTATGAGAGCAGATCGATTCATTCCAGTTGTCTACAGCGATACAAAAACCATCCTAGCAACTGCAAAAGCAGCTGGTTTCAGAATCATTGCTGCTGAAGATGTTGGGACAGTTGGACCCTGGGATGCAGATTTGACAGGGAACGTTTTGCTTGTTGTGGGAGCAGAACGTGAAGGTGTTTCACAAGAAGTTCTCGACGCTTGCGATGAGGTTGTTCGACTTCCAATGGATGGGTTTGTGCCGTCCTACAATCTTCAAGTTGCTGTAAGTGTTCTTGCTGTCGAAGCATTACGTCAACGTAATGCAAAGAAGTAAACTCTCGAATTTAATTCGACACCTAAGCACGAAGGGATTCCAAATTTGTTGATGTCTAGGGCAATGGTTCAGAACGCACTTATTTGAATA
>CAXAHE010000132.1:0-3307 GCA_963968475.1 uncultured Candidatus Poseidoniales archaeon
CGATACGAAGAACAGAAGCGAGCGCTTCCATAGGAGTCTTTCCTTTCTGCAATTCAATGGCAATAAAATGACAGAATACTTCTGAATCTGTTTCTGAAGAAAGTGTAATTCCTTTCCGAATTAGACGCTTACGTAATTTGTTTGAATTCTGTAGGATTCCGTTATGGACGATGGCAACCTTACCATCCTCACTTATGTGAGGGTGAGCATTCTCTTTTGTCACACCCCCATGAGTAGCCCAACGTGTATGAGAGATTCCAATACTTCCTTCCATTTTAGGAAGACTTGAGGTAAGGTCTGAGATTTTCCCAATCTCTTTGAACGTCTGGAGTGACCCATTTCGTACAACAATGCCGCTTGAATCATATCCTCTGTACTCAAGCCTGAGTAGGCCTTGAACAAGTACCTGTGAAGCATTTTTACCGCCAATATAGCCAAAAATACCGCACACAATAATCACCTAAAGATTGAATTTCTCGGAGCAGATTGGGCATTCAAGCTGAGAACGCATCATATCGGTAACAGCGAATTTTGCTTGACACGCAGGGCAGGTCGCTTCTCTCCGCAATGGCGGAAGTTCAGGCAAAGGAGGGAGTTGTGGCAATACGGGTTCTCCGTCAAGTGCAATCGTTGGTAGAGGAAGCGGATTCAGTTGACCTGGAACAGGCATAGCCGAGGGGGGATTCTTTGAAACGATCTCTGCGATTTCACGTTCCTGCTTCCTTTGCATTCTTCTGTTCAGACGTGAACTTCCATCCCCAGAGGCATTCTTTGCTTCAAGGGTATCGAGGAGAGTAGGCTCCTCCATCTCGATTTGAAATTCAGGCGATGACGGTGAAAGAGTGGCGACCAGTTCTTCATCCGAATCTATGGAATCTCCTTCAACTGTGACCATAATTGCTACATCAGCATCTTCCAATTCGGCCATTACGTCTTCATCTTCTTTTTTGTGAGAGTGCCTCAGAGTAGCCATAACCGTTAGGAAAAGGAGAGTCATTGCCCCAAGAATGCCGAAGAAGATAAGTTTCTTTGTGGATTCTGTACCAGGTAGAGGCTCAAGTAACTGCTCAAAGAATGATTTTGGCTCCACAGGTTCTTTTTCTACATCAAGTGCGAATTTCTGCATCGAAATACGGCCAGTCTCCGTTTCTGTAAATAAAATCCCATCCCTATCATTGGTGGAATAGCCGATAAGATCGCCGTTATTGCCAATCACGTTTCCGAGTGCAAAGATTGGGTTTTTACCATCATCTGTCAATAAACCATAGCGAATTGTACTCCCAAATAGTGTAATTTCATCATAAATCACATCAATTGAATCGGAATCTTGTGAAAAATCAATTCGAGTTGAACCTGGGGATGATACCTTATGAATTTCCTCAACCCAATTTCCTTTGGTAGCAGTGTGAGCAATTTGAGCAGTTCGGCCTTCCCCTTCAATCCAGGCAGCAAAAATCATATCTTCATCATCCACATTGAGGACTCCCAATTGTGGGGAAGAAGCATAATCGCCCACTGACAACTGATATGACCAGTCATTGTCGTTTAATTCTCCACGTGCATACATGAGGCCAACACGCTCTTCTCCGGAAACATCATCTCTAATTTCTTGATAGAGCAAGTGTAACACTCCATCGAGAAGAATGCTACTCATGGGATCTCCTTCATTAGGATGAATATCGATGTTTACAAGGTGATTTACTGGAGAAGACCAATTTTCCTTAAAGTCTGGATTTGTCGATTGGATACTAAAGATCGATGTTGTATCACTCCAAGAGCCTCCGGTAGAAATGTTGCGATAATATCCCGACAATACGTACAGCCCATCTTCTTCTGAGAGATCAAGACCCCAGTATTGACCCTCTGAGATTTTCAGCGGAGTGAGATGATGGTGAACAGGAAGCATTTGCCCCGTCTCAGAGAAAGAAGTCATTGCGACATCATTCAATGAAGAACCCGACTGGTCTTGTATCCTGCTTGTCCAAGCAGCATGGACGAGCCCGTCACTTCGTTGAAACACAGTTAGTTCACCAGCCCAGTTATCATCGATGAGTGTATCAGTGAGCAAGCTGAGGACGCTGCTTAAAGTGCGTACATGGAGTTCTCCATTTGTTTCCGTGAACACGAGGGAGGATTTTCCAATCCCCGCAAATGCGACGGGATATTCATCATCCGATAATGAAAGGGTGCTTGTCCCCCCAGAGAGGAGATCGCTCACTGCTACAGTGAATCGGATGGTACTGTAGTCAGCATCAACACCATCACCTGACAATATCGCACGATAGAGGACACCTCCCTTTTCAGAATGTATGTCACTAAATTTAGCAACTGCAGAACCGGACGTTAAGGAGGCTCCAGGAATAACAATAATTGTATCTTCATCAACAAATTCCCATCCACCGATAGCTGGGTTCTTTCGTTCAAGAGTCATGTCCAATGAAATAGCATCATCTAATCCTAAGTTATCCACGCGGATTTTAACTTCATATGGCTCGTTTACAATTGGGATATTGGGGAGTGTAGTACTCGATCCGGGCAAGAATCTCAATAAAGGTTCAGATGGCCGCTCGAGAATTTCATAGGTAAAGGAATAGATGTTATCATCTAAATCCAAATCCCCTTGGACGTCATTTGGATCAAGTTCAATCGACACGTCATGGGTACCAGCGACTGTTGCTAACCACCAGAGTGTAACTTCTACTGATTCCCCCTTTTCAAGAAGCGGTATAAGCCCTTGTGAGGGATAAATTTCAGAATTTTCACCTGGTGCATTGAGCCGAACAAATATGTCGTTGGCTTTTTTGTCACCTCCATTAAATACGTTGAATTTTAGTTCCAGTAAACTTCCAGAGTAGACTGTTTCAGCAGGCAATTGTTGATCAAAGACCTCAACACCTCCAGTAAACCTCAGGGCAGGTGCAGGGGCGATGTTATCGATGTTGAACGTCCTCGTTGCTACAGGAGAAGTCAGACCTGATTTGTTGACCATTCGAATTGAGAAATCTCTCGAACCATCATCTGTCTCGGTTGTATCCCAAGTGAACTCCCAATCATCCAGACCATCTTGGCCATTGCCACTATTGTTATTCAGAGTCGTTCCGAGTTCCCATTCCCCATCTTCGATTCTATATTCAATACGATCATGCTCAACCCCTTCAACTTGGCCAGTAACTTGTACTGAGCCTTCAAGAACCTCGCGCAAGGTTGGGTTTCCGATGGATACACCCATTCTCGAGGTTTCAATTGTACGAACCGCAGGATTTGACACATTACCATCGTCATCAATTGCTCGAACATACACTCGAAT
>CAXAHE010000133.1:0-3260 GCA_963968475.1 uncultured Candidatus Poseidoniales archaeon
CGTGTCAAGCGAGACGAATGGACGAAGCAAGGACGAGAACTTCACAAGAAGAAGTGATTGAGATCTTGGCCGTAACAGGCCTCAAGCAAAGGGATAAGTCTCGAAGACTGTTCAGTTGTCCATGGGCGGCTCCAAAGCAAGTGGGGATATGACGTATTTTCAGATACGTATTTCTCATGAGCAAGCGAATCATTTACCAGGATATGCCATTACGAAATATTTCGACCGATTGGAGCTCGTTACGGGGACTGGTCTTGAAGATTCCATTCCAAGTTGCATCGTCAAAGTCGAACATGATGGCGTCGATATTATGAGCATTAAAGATGAACTTCAAGACAGTTTAATCATCGATAAAGTGCTTCAAGAAGGGGATGGCTTTGCTTATCTGAAAACGAAAACACCTGGACCAATTCAACGAATCATTGGTGCTGAAGATGAAGCATGGATCATGCCTCCAACCTATCTTTCGAAAGGTGATGGATTTTCGATGACAATACACGGAACACCACAAGGATTGAAAAGAATCAAAGACAAACTCGAATTCTTGATTCCAGAAAAAATGGATATGAAAATTTCAAACCTAGAGATTGGGGACTGGATGACAGTTCCTCTATTACCAACCAAGCGTAATGTGGTGATTAGAACTGCAGTTGAAATGGGATATTATAGCGCTCCAAGAGGATGCAATCAAAGCACCATTGCTGAAGTGTTGGGCTTGAAGCAGGGGACTGTAGCCGAGCATTTACAATCCGCTGAAAATACAATCATCAACTCTTGGTCTGAACAGACGTCTGATTCAGAGTCCTCTGATTGAGATGACAATGGCTAGGATGAAGAGCAAACTTCCCAATATTGTGAACGCATTCTTGACAAATCCTGGTTCATGGGTTTTCGATTTGATTTTCTCTCCGAGATGAGACCAGACAAACATGGCCGCAATTCCACCAGTGGTCGTGATGCTTGCAATGGTTACAATTCCGATTATCCCACCACCAAAATCGCTCAAAAATTTTGACATGATCATGAACACCATGGCCCATTCTTTCCCATTTACATATTGCATTAAGACGCCAGTTTTGAAACCCAATTTGGGGACTGCATCAGGGAAACTTTGAATCCTATCGGAACGTCCTAGGAACAAAATTGCAAAGGCGATCAAAAACATGAATATTGATCCAACGATATTCATCGCAAGACCAATTGTACTGTCTTCTTCAAAAGAATCGACTACTAATCCACAGACAACATGGATTGAAATGAAGCCTAATGCCATTCCAGCGATGAGTGGAATGTTGCTCTTCTTGCCGTAAACAACAGCATGAACTGTACAGGTGATGTTATTCGGTCCAGGCGTAATCAAACCAGCACCAAGGAGCAAAAGCAGGTATGCTAAAGAATCCCATGGCATTATTGTTCTTCAAAAGGGGTATTGTATAGTCCTTCGTACCGTTCAGTCCATTCTCTATTCTCAAAAGAAGGGGGACCTCTTATGCATTGTCTTACTCTCCTAAACGGTTGCCTGAGGCGAAGTAGGTAGAGATATTATTCAACCGAAAGTAAGGGTTTTACGAAATTATAGGGTCAACTACAATATCCTATGTGTTGATGGCGCGGACATGTATGATGCCGATGGTATAGGTTACAGTCGTGTTTTTGGACTAAAATCAATGAAATCAATCCTTCTTGCCGTGTTAATGGTCTCGATGTCCCTTTCTGTTGGGCTTGTGGAACTGAACAAAGCCCCTTGGCTTGGTGAAGACGGTGAAAGCGAACTTGGAGAGGCCAACACCCCCATGCACACAACCGCACCTTCGATTTCCTATTCCTCAAGCACGCTTGCTCTTTCCAACAACACCGCTATGACGCCACTGAGCGTCACGAATTCAGGTGGTACGATTGGGATTCCGGTAGCGATTGACTACGGTGCTGTCAGTCAACATGTCTCTATGGCTCTTGACTCGGATGGGTACAAGCATGTTACCTTTTTCGATTCCACGAACAGAGACCTCTACTATTCAACCGACGCCAGTGGAGTTTGGGTCAACTCAACCGTTGAAACCGAAGGATGGGTAGGAAGGGACGCAACGATTGCTGTTGATTCTACGGACGGTATGCATATCGCCTATTACAGCTTGAGGAACGGTGCGAACCAATACACGAGAGACCTCAAGTACGCCACATGCGAATCATCGTGCGAATCATCATCTTCATGGTCAAACATAACCATCGACGCTACTGGGTATGTAGGTCTGGAAACCTCTATCGCAATCGATTCGAATGATGCACTGCATATCTCTTATCATGATCAACTCAATGATAAGGTAAAGTACGCTACATGCGCTTCTTCGTGTGACTCAGCATCTCAATGGTCGGTTGTATCTGTAGATGGAATCGGAACATCAATAGGGGAAACCGCCATTGCTATTGATTCGAATGATGATGTTCATATTGTTTACGCTAGTAAACCCTCTGGAGCAAGCGATCATGTTGTAAATTATTCAACATGCTCATCTTCATGTTTAACATCCTCATGGATAACAACAACAGGTATTCACCCTGATGTCGATGTGACATCCTTGTCACTCGCCATTGATTCAAACGACGCATTGCACATCGCGACCCGTGGAGATGACAGCACATCAGTCTATTACGGCATATGTGCCACATTGTGTACATCATCCACATCATGGTCAAACGTGAGCATTGATTCCCATACTTCTACCTTTTTTGGATCAAACCCTTCAATCTCGGTTGATTCAAATAATAATCCACATATTGTATATCGCGGAATAGACCCTACCGGTTCTACGTCGAATTCTGCACTCGCTTATGCTACGTGCATTTCATCGTGTTTATCTGACTCAAGTTTTTGGAAGATAATTACTGCTGATGGGCGCAATGGCGCAGCTTGGGGTACTTCGATTGCAGTCAATCAAGGCAACAACAGCGTACACATTGTATATGCTTTTTACACCACTTCACAATCTGATTGGGGCGACATCAACTATCTTAGCACAGATACCGCGCCGTATTCCATAAGTCCTGACCTTCCAAAGGGTTTGAGTTTGGATTGGGGCAGCGGAGAAATTATCGGAACACCGACAGAACTGTCTTCCTCCACGACCTATACCATTACCGCAAGGAATGCACATGGTTCGGATACAACCACACTGACAATTTCGGTCGACGCACCACCCTTGATGTCCTATGATTGGGGAACAGGAAGCAGTAATTTCCAATATTCTTTGGGATACGTCAAC
>CAXAHE010000134.1:0-3124 GCA_963968475.1 uncultured Candidatus Poseidoniales archaeon
CTCACGATTCGATGGATTCTTGGTACTGATGGTACAACTTTTGACACAACTGAACCGATATTTGCTGCCTTTTACGTCATTCTGAGCGCTTCGATTTTAAGCGTTTCAATCAAGCATTTGATTCCAGTGATGATGGATCGATTCAGTGCTCAAGGAAGCGTGACAGTCTCTGGTAGCAACTCAATCATTGTCTTCTTCCTTAGAACCGTTGTTTGGTTTGCAGGTTTGTATTTCGCTTTGGACCAAATGAGCATCGAGTTGTTTGGTATTCTCGCATCATTGGCTGTCTTCTCATTAATTATTGGATTGGCAGTCCAACAAACTCTCGGAAACATCGTCAACTCATTCCTTCTTTCAATCGACCGACCATTTGAAGTTGGAGACCGAATTGAAGTTGAAGAAACTCTTGGTTCAGTTGTTTCAGTTGGTATTCTCTCGACTAAGGTACTTGACAGAGATGAACGTTTGGTGGTTATTCCGAACAACACTCTCGTCCAATCGAAAATTATCAATCACGCTCGTGGTGGAGGAGACGGAATCGCTCGTCGAATCTCCGTCGTTCTTGACGTAGGTGTTGACTATCGCGAGGACATTGACCACGTCAAGTACACTTTGCTACAGCTCGCAAAGGAATGTCCTTTCGTCATCGATCGTCCAGAGCCTCGAATCCTTCTCAACGAACTTGGAGACTTTGCTAAGGTCTTCCGTGTGTACACTTGGGTTGAAGACTACAGCGACGAATGGGTCGCTAAGGATTGGCTTTTGCGAAACGTCGATGAACGCTTCGGTAAGGAGAACATCAACATCCCATACCCAACATCAGTCGAACTTTCAGACAGTGTTTACACGCAAGCAGAGGCAACAACTCAACGAACTGCTAAGCGTAAGATGCAACGAGAGAGAAAGAAGTTGCAAGAATCCCGAGAAACTGCAAGAGAGGAACTGGATAAAATAGCAGAAGATCTCAAGGATCCTGATATTCCAAAGAAGGATCGAAACGAGATGGAAGAGCGTCAACGTGAATTATTGAATCTCCTTGCTATGTTCGATACGGACGATGATTGAGACTTTTGACTCCATAGAAGCGGTGAATTGAAACCCTTTGAGGGGGTGGAAACGTCATGAGCGAATCATCTGGGTTATCAAATCCAGAACGTAGGATGCTGCGAGCAATGCTTGGGCAACCAACTCAGACATGGTCACTTGAAGATGTCATGAAGTCATGTGGTTGGACCGATCAAGCAATTGTTGTTGGTGCGGGGCATGGCCTCTCAAACAAAGGATTTGTCAACCTCAATGAACTCGTTCGTCGCACAGTTAAACTCGCAGATAAGGGTCGTCAAGCAGTTTCTGATGGCCTACTAGAAGCTAGACTTTGGAGATGGGTTCGCACTCAAGAAGAACCGACAATGCAGAAGTTACAAGCCTCCTTTGAACGACATGAAGCGGGTCCAGGGGTAGGGCTTCTCAAGAAACTTGATGTTCAACTAAACAACGGTGTCTTTGAATGTGAAGACCACTCAAAAGTAAAGACAGAACTTCAATCACGATCAATGTTCTTGGCAAGCTTACCTGCAGATGAAGAGGATTTGAGTGAACGATTGCTTAACCACTTCAACGGTCGTAAAGGTCTCATTGAGACTACAGAAATACGCCTCCGCAGTTGGAGTTTAACCGATGAGGGAGTTCAGGTATCACCGTCCGATTTAGATGAAAAAAAACAGGTCACTGAGATCACTCCAGAACTGCTTCAATCAGGTGAATGGAAAGATGCAGACATTCGTGCTTTTGACGTGACTCTGGAATCGGCCACTCCGAGGACAGGCCGCTCTCATCCAATGCAAGAGTTGATTGAACGCATTCGCCGCGTCTTCTTAGAAATGGGTTTTTCAGAACTCGTTGATGATTACGTCCAAACAGCAGGTTGGAATATGGATGCATTGTTTATTCCTCAAGACCACCCTGCACGAGAAATGCAAGATACATTTTATCTTGAAAACCCAGCATCTCTCGAACTCGATCCGGAACTTGTTAGCAAGTGGAAATCGATCCATGAAGATGGGGGGGATACAGGCTCTCTTGGTTGGTCAGGAGAATTTTCCGAGGAAGTTTCCAAGCGAGCATTGCTGCGAACGCATACAACTGTAAACACCATTCAACATCTTGCGGCAAATCCAGACAAGCCATGTCGAGTGTTTTCTGTGGACCGAGTGTTTAGAAAGGAAGCAATCGATCGCACACATCTTCCTGAGTTTCACCAGATTGAAGGAATAATCATGGAACCTGGAGCAAATCTCCAGATGCTTGTTACCACTCTCAAAACATTTTATGCGAAGATGGGATATCCAGAAGTACGAGTGCGTCCTGCTTATTTCCCCTACACTGAACCAAGCCTTGAGATCGAAGTCAAATGGAAAGGTAAGTGGCTCGAACTTGGCGGAGCTGGAATTTTCCGTCCGGAAGTAACCGAACCTCTTGGTATCACTTCACCGGTTTGTGCTTGGGGTATGGGTCTTGAGCGATTGGCTATGCTCGTTCTCGGTCTCGATGATATTCGTCAACTCTACATCTCGGATTTAGAGTGGCTTAGGAATCAACCTCTGCTGTAGTTTGTACTTAGGTAGTTAGATAAGTCACCGTTTCTTAGATTTGTTTATGTCACAAGGCATGCATCTGTCAAACACCGAAACTGTACCTGGAAAACTCATAACGGCTTCTTTTGGACTTGTCCAAGGTTCAACTGTACGAGCAAAGAACGTCTTCAAGGATATCGGTGCAGGCCTCAAGAACATGGTCGGTGGGGAATTAAAAGCCTACACTGAACTTTTGCAAGAAGCTCGTAACGAAGCACTACAGCGCATGATGATGGACGCTCAAGGCCGTGGCGCTAACGCTATCGTCAACGTACGATTTGCTACATCTGCAGTCGCTGGTGGCGCTGCTGAGCTTTTCGCATACGGAACTGCAGTAACTGTCGAGTGAGGCGATCTGCATGGCTGGAACAAACTTTCTGTTTTGCCAAATCCTTTTTGCGGCCTTGCCTGTCTTTGTTTATCTTGCTTCATGGCTTTTTGGTAATCTTCACCAAGACAAACTCTTGCTCAAACTCGATACTGAAGAAAAG
>CAXAHE010000135.1:0-3061 GCA_963968475.1 uncultured Candidatus Poseidoniales archaeon
GCTCTTTACTCTGTGATTAAACAATCACAAAACGGCTTGCCATGGTATGAATGGCCTGTCGAATTACGAGACAGACATCCTGAGGCATTATCCCATTGGAAGAATCATATCGCTCCGTTTGTAAAGCAACAAGAACAGTTTCAGGCCAATTGGAACACTCTGAGAGAGCATGCTCATTCAAACAAAATCCAACTGATTGGTGATTGCCCAATCTTTGTTTCCCACGATTCAGCAGATGTATGGGCTCATCGTGAATTGTTCCTCCTCGATGAACACGGACATCCTGAATTCGTAACTGGAGTTCCTCCGGATTATTTCAGTGAAGATGGTCAGAAATGGGGAACTGTGTTGTATGACTGGAGTGCTCATGAAAAGGAGAATTGGATGTGGTGGAAACAGCGTATACAACGAATGTTACGACTCTATGATCGTGTTCGAATCGATCATTTTAGAGGATTTCACTCCAGTTGGGCAATACCTCAAGAAGATGAACATGCAAGAAACGGATTTTGGCAAGATGGTCCAAAAGACAGTCTTATCGAAGCGTTACTCGAATGTTGCTTTGATTCGAACCAAATCATAGCAGAAGATCTGGGCATTATTCCTCAGGAGGTTATCGACCTTCGGAAAAGACACAACCTGCATGGAATGGCAGTCTTACAATTCGGTTTTGAAGGTGATTTGGATTCAAACCCTCACCACCCACGAAATATTACCTTCGATCAAGTTGTTTACACTGGCACACATGACAATGATACGACAAGAGGGTGGTTTAATGAAGCAACAGATGAAATCAAGTCGAATCTTTCTAAATCAGCAGTTGGGGATGAAGAACCATTGCAAACGATGCTCCGCCTCGCTCAATCCACAGATGCAGAACTGGCAATACTCCCGATGCAAGACATACTCGCTCTCGATTCATCATGCAGAATGAATGCGCCAGGTACGATTGAAGGAAACTGGATTTGGAAATTCGATTGGAGTGACATAAATCTCTAGTATTACTTCCGTATATCTCATAATCCCTGTTGACGACGGAAGACCATGAGCGCAATAGGGTATTTCACAGCAGAAATAGGGCTTTGGTCTGAATTACACACCTATTCAGGCGGATTAGGGGTTCTTGCAGGAGACCATGTTAAATCAGCTGCTGATGCAGAGATTCCTCTTATTGGTGTGACCCTACTGTACAGAGAAGGTTACAGTAGACAACATCTCGATTCAGATGGGATTCAATCAGAGACCTATCCTGTACTTGACCCAAGTGAATTTCTCGAACAAACGGACATCACGATTCAACTTCCGCTCGATGATCAGACCATTTACGCACGAGTTTGGTGCACAAATATTGTTGGGCAAACAGGCCACAAGGTTCCAGTTTACTTCCTTGACACGACACATGAAAAGAATTCTCAATATCACCAAGAAATCGGACAGCGATTGTATGGAGGAGATGATGACACACGAATACGTCAAGAATACCTTCTGGGCGTTGGTGGAATACAACTCTTCGATCATCTTCAAATTGAACTTAAGGGAATTCATCTCAATGAAGGGCATTGTACGTTTGCTATGCTTGAACTCCTTTCTAGAGGCTGGTCAAGACAAGAACTTGCTGAAAAGAGTCTCTTCACAACACACACGCCTGTTCCAGCAGGACACGATCGCTTCGAATGGTCTCTTGTAAAGGAAATCATGGAAGATAAATTACCAGAGGATGCACAAGAGCTTGTTCGAAACGCAGGTGATTCAGAAGGTGGAAACAGATGCTCAATGTCCCATTTAGCGGTTGCGTTAAGCACTTCAGTTAATGCTGTTTCAATACTCAATGCCGAGGTTGCTCAAACCATGTTTTCTGAAATGAAGATCATGCCAATTACCAACGGTGTACACCATCCGACTTGGACTTCAAGCACAATGACGAAACTTTTTGATGAACATCTTCCTAACTGGAAAGCAAATCCTTCTCAATTAAAAGATGCTCAAACGATTCCAATCGAAGCCCTCAAGCAAGCACGAAATGAAAATCGTAAACTCCTTCGGGAACTGGTCAAAGAAGAGACTGGAGTCGAATTTGAAGAACATCGACTCACCATTGGATTCGCACGAAGGTTTGCGACATACAAACGTGCAAATCTCGTCTTCCATGACCTGGAAAAATTACGAGAAATTGGTGCGGGCAGAATTCAATTCGTATTCTCTGGAAAGGCACATCCCAAGGACGAGGGTGGAAAGCAACTTATCCGAGACATCTTTGCTTCTGCAAAGACTGTAGAAGAAGAAATACCTGTGGCATTCCTTGAGAACTATAACATGGCCACAGGACTCGCAATGACGAGTGGTGTAGACATTTGGTTAAACAATCCAATCAGACCTCTTGAGGCGTCGGGTACATCAGGAATGAAAGCTGCAATGAACGGTGTTCCAAATTGTTCAATTCTTGACGGTTGGTGGCCTGAAGCCTGTAAGCATGGAATTAACGGATGGGCTATTGGCAATGCCGAAGATGATCGAAATGACCCGAGAGATGCGGGGAATATCTATTCTACTCTTCAGAACGAGGTCCTACCTTCTTGGGAACGTAAGGATGAAACATGGGCTAATGTCATGAGAGAGAGTATTGCTTCATCTGCTGAATTTACTGGACAAAGAATGATTGAGGATTATCTTCACTTTTACAACAAATTCAACTAAGAGCCTGATTTTCCAGCCCTAACATAGATGACTATAGCGCCTATGACAAACAGAATCAGTATGATTCTAATGTACTCAAACAACGTATTCGAATCAGAAGTAGTCGAAACCTCATCACTCGGCGTAATCGTTTCAAAATCACAAGAGCCATCATCAATGGTGGCTTCAGGATTATGATTCAGTGCATCAACATTCAAGCAGCCAGAAATTTCAGTTGTTGATGAATTCGTTTCAGATTCAAACTCACATGAATCATCAGATAACGTGGCATTTGGGTTGTAATTCAACGCATTCCCATCTAAACAACCAGGAATTGAGGAGTTCGTATCCGTATTGTTCGATTGATTTCCATTCGTATCTGTTTCAT
>CAXAHE010000136.1:0-2962 GCA_963968475.1 uncultured Candidatus Poseidoniales archaeon
TGGGTTGGAATTCCCTTAGTTGCACTCTTTGTTCAGCGTTCTGTTTTGTTCAATCCGCCTACGAACTAATCACTTCGGGCTGGTCATCTCTTCAGGACGAACCCATTGATCGAACTGGTCATTCGTAAGTAGGCCAAGCTCGAGAGCACTTTCTCGTAATGTGATTCCCTTCTCATGGGCATTCTTAGCAATCTTTGCAGACTTATCGTAACCGATATGGTTGTTTAGAGCAGTTACCAACATGAGTGAACTGTCAAGGTGTTTCTGAATCATGTCTTCATTGGCTTCTAGTCCTTCTATGCAACGTTCTCCAAATGAGACGCATGCATCACTAAGGAGGCGAATACTGTGCAAAAGGTTGTGAATCATCATTGGCTTGAATACGTTGAGTTCGAAGTTACCTTGACTTCCGCCAATGGTAATCGCAGTGTGGTTGCCCATAACTTGACAACAGACCATCGTCATTGCTTCTGATTGTGTTGGATTGACCTTACCTGGCATGATGCTGCTTCCAGGTTCGTTTGCTGGTAAGGAAAGTTCTCCAAAGCCACATCGAGGACCTGATCCAAGCCAACGCACATCGTTCGCTATTTTCATCAGACTCACAGCAAGCGTATTCATTGCTCCACTGGCTGCAACAATCGCATCATGTGCGGACAATTGTGCAAACTTATTTTCTGCACTTACAAACGGTAACTCTGTCCGTTCTGCAATGCGCTGAGCAACTTGTTCAGCAAATTTAGGATGTGAATTGAGTCCAGTTCCGACAGCAGTTCCGCCGAGTGCGAGTTCAAAGAGATCTTTCTGAGCGAATTCAATTCTTCGTAAATCAGCCTCAAGCATGTGAACATAGCCACTGAATTCCTGTCCAAGTGTCAACGGAGTTGCATCCATAAGATGGGTGCGTCCAATCTTTACGATATCTTTGAAGTCCTTCTGCTTCGATCTTAATTTTCTTGTTAAGCCTCGAACTGCCTTGAAGAGACGATGTTCGATTTCTTCTGCGGCAGCAATATGCATGGCTGTAGGAAACGTATCGTTGGAAGATTGTCCTTTGTTGACATGGTCGTTTGGGTGGACTGGAGATTTACTTCCAAGAACGCCACCCGCCATTTCAATGGCTCTGTTTGCAATGACTTCATTTGAATTCATGTTGGTTTGAGTTCCGGAACCAGTTTGCCAAATTCGTAGAGGGAAGTGAGCATCATGATCACCATTCATGACTTCCTCAGCAGTATCAATAACCAATCCTGCGATTTCCCCATCGAGGACACCAAGGTCCCGGTTTGTTCTCGCAGCTGCAGCTTTTAGGATTCCAAAGGCACGAATAAGTGGCTTGGGCATGACGTCTTCACCGATATCAAAATTGACCAGGGAACGTGCAGTTTGACAGCCGTAATATGTGTCTCCAGGGACTTTCATCTCTCCCATTGTGTCTGTTTCAATACGGAATTCGATGTTTGAGTTAGGAGATTTAGGGCTCGGCGGAGTATAGGTTTGAGAATACGTTCCTTTCACATCTAGGCGACTTCGAATTGCTTGGACAATCCATGCGCTGCGGCCCATATTCTTCCCGCCACCAGTCCAGCGATCGAGTTCTTGAGCGACATCTTCAGGTATGCTGACGGATACGATTCGGCTTCCGCCGATATTGTGTTTTCCCATAGAGTTTAACAATTGAATGATGTTATTAAACAAATGCTAAGGGCATAGTAAGTCAATAACTGAACTCATAAACCTCCAATCAGTAGGCAATATATGGAAGAACAGAACAATGCCATGCCGAATCTAACAACAAATTATGGGCTTTTCCTCCTCTCTTGGGGATTAATTGCGACCTATCTCTCAGATGCGCAATCCTTCACTTCATTCCTACCATCTCTGCTTGGGCTTGCACTCCTTGTTTCAGGAGAAATGGCCAAGATGCCTGGGAAAAAGAAACTCTGGATGCATGTTGCAGTCACCTTTGGTTTGATTGGAGCTCTTGGTGGAACTCGATTCTTCATGGTCATGGCCGATGGACTCAACTATGCAAATTCGTCAATGTTGATGCTTCTCCTAACAGGAACTGCCTACACAGTTCTATGTGTTCGCTCATTTATTGCAGCCCGCAAAGCACGTGAAGCAGCAGAAACAGAAGCCTGATCAGAACTTACGTCGAACCTTTGCACTCGGTGCCGAAGTGTTTGTGACATCGAAGTCATCGTCTTCTTGTACATCGATGGAAACATCAATTTGAACATCAGATGCAACTGCCTTGGTGCCCGTTTGCTTGGATTCGAGTTTGTCGATGGTCTTGATCAACATGGAAAACTCCAATTCAAGATCCTCGAGAGAATCGCTTAGTGCCTCGATTTTGTCTGCCAATCGCTTCGCAAGTTTACGAGCTTTTGCCAATACACGTTCGGTTCCCATGACCATATGGTCGCGTCAATGAATTATGAATGCATCGAATTGTTGAAGCAACAAGAAATTCATTCAACAACAGTGCATCGAACGATTTGCTGAGGAACCTTAGGACGGTCTCCTGGCAACTTTTGACATGCTTCAATGTTCTTGACGATATCCATTCCATCGACAACTTGTCCAAAGACTGCGTGGTTGCCGTTGAGCCAAGGTGTAGCAACGGTTGTAAGGAAGAATTGAGATCCACCGGTGTTCTTTCCAGCGTTTGCCATTGAAAGAATTCCAGGCTTGTCGTGCTTTAATGCGAGAGCAGATGCTTCGCAAGGAATCTTCCATCCAGGTCCGCCAGTACCAGCGCCTCGAGCCATTGGGTCCTTTGAATTTGGACATCCACCTTGAATCATAAAGTCTTCAATGACTCGATGAAAGTGAAGTCCGTCGTAGAATCCCTGGTTTACGAGTTTGACGAAATTTGCTACTGTATCGGGAGCACTTCCGTGAAAGAGTTCAATCATGATGTTTCCTGCTGAGGTTTCCATTTGCACTTGCATGGTTC
>CAXAHE010000137.1:0-2900 GCA_963968475.1 uncultured Candidatus Poseidoniales archaeon
GGGTTATGGTGTTCTCGATGCAAAGGCATGGCTGGATGCAATACCTCCAAACATAGACT
Source organism: uncultured Candidatus Poseidoniales archaeon (assembly GCA_963968475.1). Taxonomy (GTDB): domain Archaea; phylum Thermoplasmatota; class Poseidoniia; order Poseidoniales; family Poseidoniaceae; genus MGIIa-L2. The sequence goes on from CAXAHE010000137.1 coordinate 60, forward strand.
GCTAAGCCTTAAAATTTCGAATTTGAATCATACTGCTTGCTCCAACGATGATATTATTGCATGCTTATGATACTTTAAGACCGTTAAATATGATATTTTAATTTAAAATTGATATTATTGAGGCAGTCGGCATGGGCGCAGTATTATATTCGTTCAGGTTCTCCGTGTAGTTAGAGGAATTGAAATGGGATTCAAAAATACAGGAAAAAGTGTCGGTTTGGTAGGATTACTCCTTACCTCGCTGCTAATGGGTCTTATGACAGTCCCAGCAGTGAGTGCAATAAACGAAACATCCAGCGGAACAATCACAACAACAGAAACATGGAGCGGTACTCACACCCTCAACGGTGACGTTATCATCGCAGAAGGTGCTAAACTGGTCATAAATGCTGGTACCACTGTAAATATTCCTGCAGGATATCTCATTGAAGTTGAAGGGGCTATTTGTGCTGGATCCGCATCATGCGGTGCTAGTCAAGCCAGTGCATCTTCTCCAGTTCGCTTGAATTGGCTTGCTCCTGCTGATGCGACCGTAGTTGGACGATGCAGTGTTCAGGGCAACAATTTGTTGAACAATCCCGATGCTGCATGCGGTTCAGGGGTAATCGTTCGCAACACAATCAATCAGGCTTCCACAGGAATGTCTCACGTTGAATTCGACAAAGCTTACGGGACACCAGTCTACGTCGCTTCGTTGCAGGTTGTGAAGTATGCAGCCCTTGTCTTTGACGGTTCGTCAGTAACTGCAGACAATCTTGGCTTTAGTGATATCAACACAACGAACGTGATTGCCATCGACCTTGCTGCACCAACAATCCGTGATTCCACATTTACGCTGGGTGTTGACGGTCAGGGGTATAACGGACCTGGAGTAGAAGCCTTCGGAGCAGGTGCTGGTATTCTATCAAAATTCAGTATTAGCGGTTCTGAATTCACAGGAGATGCAGAAGCATCATGTGAGGATGGAATCAGTTTGATTTATTCCGAGGATTCCTTCATTGAATTAGATAACCTCGATATCAAAGATAACGCTCAAGGTGTTTTCTTAAGAGGGTCATCAGGTTCATTTGGTAATTCATCACTTGATGTCAAGTGCAATGGTATCGACACGAACTCTCACAAAACAACTGGCGATTACTCTCACACACTATACATCGATAATAATCAAATTACGACAGGTGACGGAGCAGGTATCACCGCTTATGACGGATCCATCATTTCAGCGACCGGTAATACGATTTCAGGTGCTGCACAAGGTTCAGGATTTGGTATTCGTGATTCAATTGTGAGTGCTCATCAAAATACAATCGGTCCGATTACTGGGTTCAATGGATTCTGGATCTTTGGAAGTTCTGATGTAGAACTCGAAAACAACACAGTTACTGATATCGCAAAAGAACCAATCAAGGTTGGTGAATATCTCTACAAGGATAGCGGAAGTAACTATCCTAGCCCATCTCCGAACAGAGCTTACATTGCCAACAACCTCGTTGCAAACAACACTGGTGTTTGTAATTCAGTATGGATGTATGGTGGGGATTTCCAATGTCCTGCAATTCATATTTTCATGGCATCAGCCACCATTGTAGGCAACACTGTTGTTGGAAACGCAGGTGATGGGATTCGAATAAAGGGTTCAATTGTCAATGTTCAAGACAACACGATTGAAGCGGGTCAATTTGCCGCTAATATCAGTCATTTTGATAACAAGTACGGCTCTAAATTCGGTTCAATTGGTTATTTTTCAGGGAACACCTGGACAAACGCAACACAAATTTACAACATCTCAGAATCCAGAGTAACTGTTCAGTCTGAATACATCCCTGATGCACAAGGCGGCTACGCCCACCCAGTTATGCTTTCATGGGAAGGTGCAGAATGTCCTTACGTTACGTCTGAGTGTTTGTTGCTTCCAGAAACAAGCATCATGCCTCCACGAGACATGCCGCTTGCTATTGAATTAGTTAACAACTCAACCGTTTTCTCTTTTGCAGATTTACAAAATTTTGACGCTTCCAAGGTACATGTTCAAAACCAAAATTCTGCTTGGGGTTCCCAAGTCAGAGAGGGAGAACTGGTTCGCTATCAAGTGAAAGCAAAGAACAGTAACGTAGCAGGTGCAACAGTCATCATCAAAGATGCTACAGGACTTCCTATCTACGAACTTACAACAGATGAATTTGGATTTACCCAACAAGTATCCCTCCCATCTGACTTCTTATTGGATCGAAATTGGAATCACTTCGTAGGTGAATCGGATGTTGTTGTACCAGGTTCTGATGATGGAACTGGCAACCCTATCGTACTTACTGAAGACACATGTTCAGATGGATATGACAATGATGGTGACACATTCGTCGATGATGCCGATACCGATTGTGTAAATGGTAGAGAATTACCATTCTACATCGTTGAGGCGTACAAATTCAACAAGGGTAAGAAAGAGTTCGACTTCGTACTAAGTGGTGCTGTTGATGACATCATCAATCTCGATAATCTACGTCCTGGCGTAACCGTCGAGCAGTACGATGGTGATTCCTTTGCTATCAATGCAGTACTCACTGGTTCAGCATGGGACGGGCAATTAGGTGGTCAAACAGACTTCCTTGCTTACAACCTTCAATTCGGTCTTGTAAATCGTGTTGAGATCCAACCACCAGGCAGTTCTGACTGGTATTATGCAGTCGACACGTCTGGAGCAAATGGTGAGTTGACAAAGGATAACCATCCATTCAAATCATGGTCTTTCGAATGGGATCTTTCTGCTCATCCTGAAGGAGAAAGCGACGTCACGTTCAGAATTCGCTCGTATGATGGTCTTGATTATTCTCCGGTCGAAGT
>CAXAHE010000138.1:0-2839 GCA_963968475.1 uncultured Candidatus Poseidoniales archaeon
CCTTCATCGTCATTGAAGGACTTGATGGAGTTGGGAAATCAACACAAGTACGTTACTTAGCAGAAGCACTCAATGCAGCAGTTATCCAATGCCCACCATTCATTGAGGATCCACTCAGACCTGGATGCGATCTACGTGAACGGATGGACAAAGCCTCGCTATCAAGAAGAAGAGAATATTACAGAATGAGTAATTTCATGGCGTCTGAACAAATTCGCTTGGTGCTGAAACATCAGCCTGTTGTCGTTGATCGATACTGGACAAGCACAGCTGCTTTCTCAGCAATGGATAAATCACCACCTGGGTGGGAAGCGATTGGAATCTACCCAGAGGGTTTTCTTGAACCTGACATGGTCATTTTGTTAACTGTCGATGAAACGAATCGATCTCTGCGAATTGGGGGTAGAGGATTGGCGATGACTTCCGAAGAGAAGCGGCTTGAAAATCAAGATGGACAGCGAAGCAGTGTTCTTGAATTATATCGAATGTTTGACCCAATTGAAATCGATACGTCTGATCGTTCTCCTGATGAAGTTCTCGAAGAAATTCTGCACTGGTTAAACGAAGCAAGCCTTCTAAATTGGCTAGCAAGCCTTTGAATAGAGACCTATAGTTTACTCTTCATCATTGCGATTTGGAAGATGCTTTGATGGGAACAATTTGTTCATCCATTGAGGAGACCACCAGTTCCATTTGCCCATCAAGCGCATGGTGGATGGAACGACAAGAGCACGAACAATGGTTGCATCAAGTAGGATTGCAAGAGCCAAACCAAGTCCTATCTGTTTCAAGATAACAACGGAAGACAGTCCGAATGCCATGAAAACAACGACCATAATTGCCGCAGCACCTGTAATCAATCGACCTGTTTTTTGCAATCCATTTGCGACAGCTTGCGTATTGTCTCCTGTTACTTCCCATTCTTCATGGATGCGTGATAGCATCAGAACTTCATAATCCATAGAGAGTCCAAAGACGATACAGAAGATAATGACTGGATTTGTGGTTTCAATAGGTTGCGCTGTAAAGTTGAGGAGTTCGGCTCCATTACCCCACTGGAACACGAAGACAAGCATACCAAAGGTTGCTGAGATTGATAGTATATTCATGATAATCGCCTTGATTGGAATGATGACACTTCGAACCTGAATGAAGATTAGGACGATCGTTGAGATGAAGATGAAGGCTAAAGCATAAGGCAGATTTTCTTTGATAGAGTCAAGAATATCGAGGCTGTAGGCTGCAAATCCGGCTACCATAAGAACGCCGTCATCACCCATATTCAGTTCATCAAGGAATTCGTTTCGTTCATCACGAACATCTTGAACAAACGTTCGACTATCTTGTCCAGTAATTGGACCGTTGAGTGAGAAGACAACAAAGGTCACATTATTGGAAATGAATTCATTTCGGAAATATTCACGAGTAGCTTGCTGTTCTGTTGTGAGGAATTCATCTGGCGTCTGCCAGAAGGCAACGACTTCGGATTCACTCATATTTGCTGCAGGTAAGGCATAGCCAAACGCTTCGATGACTCTAGAATCATTGACATTATCAACCATCCAACGATGCATTGCTCTGAGGTTTGATTCCTCGAGTGGATCTTGACCGTCAAAATCCATGACGACCAAGGCAGCATTGACCGCTGTTTCTGGCCACTTTTCATCCATATGTTCGAATCCAACTCTCGTTTCATCATCCGGCGGTAAAGCATCACGAGAAGCGATAGAGAAATCGGCTTGGAGGAACGGAAGACCCGCCCCGAGAAGAATAACAAGCGTTGGTATGAGAACTGCCCAAGGACGCTCCATAACCGTCTTGGCAATCTTTGCCCATACGCCATCACCGGTATCATTTTCTGTACTGAAGGCGAATTTAATTTTTCCAATAAACACTCTGTGACCAAGAATTGCGAGTACTGCAGGTAACACGATTACTGAGAAAAGCATTGCAACGGAGACGGCGAGTGTACCGCCGATTCCAAGACTCGGTAAACCAGTTCCCGTAAAGAAGAGCATACCCATCAATCCGATGGCAACCGTAACTCCACTGAAAAAGACCGCTTTACCGGCTGTTGCGACAGTCATTGCAGTAGAGGTTCGGATATCCCTGCCTCTGTTGAGCTCTTCACGGAAGCGATTCACCAGGAAGAGGGAGTAATCGACTGAGACACCAATTCCAATCAATGTGATGATATTGATGGCATATTGAGTCACTTCCATCGTATTCGAGAGCCAAATAGTGAGTCCCATTGCTGAAATCACAGTTAATATTGCAACACCGAGAGGTAAAATGGCAGCAATGATTGTTCCGAAAACGATTCCGAGAATGATGAGAGTTAACGGTCCTGAAATCAATTCAGCAGTAATGAGATCATCCTGGATCCGTGTATCAAAGGTTACGTCAATAGCGATTTGACCGGTTTTCCAAGAATCAAAATCCTTTGAAATCTCGATGGTTTCGTGATTATCTGCATAGAGTGCTTTTGCTTGGGTTCGATCCAAGTTGATTGTGATTCTGTTTTTAGCCCAAAAACCGTCTTCTCCAGAGTAAACAAATTCTGTCCGTTCATCGCCGTTGGTATTCCAAGAATATTCTATGGAAACATCGTCCATACCCTCCCAATCTGAAAGAGCTGCAGTCACCGCATCTTGCCATTCTTGAGAAGAATCGTCAAGCGATTCGTGATAAACAAGGAAGACGAAACCTTCTGCATCTTCTTCTTCGCCAATGAATGCATCTTCTCGAAGATCACTTGCTTGAACGGACTCGTGCTCTCCGACACCCCACGACTCGGCCCAATTTGGCCCCATGGCGATGAGTGAAGCCATCCCGATAC
>CAXAHE010000139.1:0-2835 GCA_963968475.1 uncultured Candidatus Poseidoniales archaeon
AAACGAGGCTACATGCCTTATGAGCAAGGTATTATTCTTGAAGATGGACGAGATGCAGCAGAACATTCTCCTCTAATTCGTTCGCTTTCCCAATCCGATGAACAAATCTTGGTTTTCGTTCCTGAACAAATTCGTGACGAATGTGAAGCATTGGTGCGTTCGAAAACAAAACCGTCCCAATCATCGCTTGCAATGTTTGATTCGGCAGACTCATGAACTTCATGTTCCAGCATGCATTATCGGGCCTGTAGCTTAGTTGGTTAGAGCACCCGGCTCATAACCGGGCGGTCAAGGGTTCAAATCCCTTCGGGCCCACTTTTTTTTCTTCTTCATTGTACCTGAATCATGCACTTACCGGCAAAATGGTTATGAGGGTCGATATGGTGGCTTGAGTTAGTGAGCACAATGTCTGGAGTTAAGAGAACACTTTGCGTTTTGACCCTTTATCTAGCCTCAATCTTGCTTGTAGCCGTTCCTGCACAAGCACAATTGCCTACTGCAGCGGTCTCAATTACTTGTGCTCCTGCAGAAATTAAGGTAGACGTCAAGCCTGGTTCTACTCTTGTAGGGTTTACAACATGTACTGCAACGAACCCTACAGCATACATCGAAAAGATTGCATTGTCTGTCACATCTGATGGCCTTGCAGCGGCAGCTCCCGGTGATATCTATGTCGGAGGAGGCCAATCAGAGGATTTCCAAGTTGTTGTCCGTGCTCAACCATTTATGACAATGCAAGCAAGAAGTTTAGTTGTTCAAGGAAGTGTCCAAGAGATCAGCGGAGTGCCTCCTGCTAACGTCGCTACATCTGGTGCTTCCATGATTGTTTCAATCACCCAATTCGCACTCTTACAAGTCGAAGCAGTCGAGCCTTTCGTACAACTCATGCCGAAGACCGACAAGGACTTTGAATTCAAGGTATACAACCTTGGAAACCAATTCGATTTCATGAAGGTTGGTATCTCCGAGAGTTCCCGTGAGAAACTCGAAGACGCAGGATTCAACATCAACATCCCAATCAGTAAGGTCAACGTTGAACCAATGGTTGCACCGGCAAAGGTCCGAATCCAAATCCGTACACCTAAGACACAAGGATGGACAGATGCTTACCATACCCTTGATTTCTACGCTGAATCCGATTTCTCCTGTAAGAACGGTGGGTGTGACCGCGAGTCACAGATGATCACAATCTACGTACGTGGTGTTTACCTCCCTGGCTTCGAAATTATTCCTGCACTTTCCATGGTTGCCCTAGCAGCTGCAGTTGCTGGTCGTCGATTCTTAGGATCTGATGATGAAGAGGGAGAGTGGCGAGAAGCCGCTCCTGGCCTCTAACCACTGAAAAGCATACAACCTTCGCTCGTATCGGGGTTGGGTTCTTAACCTCCCCATGCGACGTCATTATGAGATGAGTAAATGAGTGGACTACTAAGCAAGGCCAATGCCGCTGAAGAAACCGTTGAAAACGAAGTAAAAGCGGAAACAGTTTCGCAAACACCACCCGCAGTTCAAGAAGGAGGCGGGCCTGATGTGCCAACCATACTGAAAACAGCTGGATGGATCATCATTATTCTTGGAGGTCTACTTTCGCTCCAAGGTGGTTCATGGGGGCTTCTTGTTGTCCTCGTTGTTCTTGTTCTTGGTATCGGTGCACTTTATGGCGGACAAGCTCTTTCTGAAGAAGGCGTTAATCCTACAAAGATGGGTATCGCTGCTGCGCTAGCAATTCTGTTGACAGCAGGGCCTTATGCTGTCGGCATGTTTGTCGCAGCTCCTGATACATTTGCAATTGCAGAACTCGAATATGATGAAGAAGACAATGAACTCTCATTCAAGGTGTTGGGAGGTATCGATGAAGCCACTGCTACGATCAATACCATTTCCTCCACTGGAGCAGAGACAGAAGTTTGGTCTGGTTCAAAATCGCTTGGCGACAATGGTGTTCGATTTAAAATTCCGGTCGAAGATTTCTTCCAAGGAAATAGCGAGACATGTATCTATTGTTCAGATTCCTCAACGGTTGACTACCAATTGGTAGTTGACGATGGACAAGGAACCTCCACTACTCTTGACCTCGATTCAGGTTTCACAACACGAGAAGTTCTCCATGCAGGCGTCCAAATTCAAGATCACATGACCACACAAAGTTCGGGTAGTGGGAGTCAAGGTACCACAACTACGGTTATCGATGGCCTAATTATTGACGTTCTTGCTGGAATCATGCCCGATGACCACGAAGCACTTGACGGTGGCCTCCACAGCATGTCTACTGGGGAAGAGGATGCTGGGACACTCGGAATCGTCAATGGAGACTACACCATCGAACTTTCCGTCTTGAAAGGGACGACCCAAAAATGGAGTCATCCTACAGTTGCAGTCAACGGATACGAGGCTTCATTCAACTCTGGTGGTGAATTCAAGAACGGAGAAATGACAACCTGGCTCAGAATGGGTGGTACTGAAACTGACGGAAACGGAATTCTTTTCCTTCATGAGGACGACTTTTATGACGGTGACGGATGTTATACCTTCGAAATTAAGATTACTAACGCATTCTATGTTGATTCAGTAGTTGACGAAGATGTGGACACTGATTCAATCCTCTTGGAATCTCGAATGTCTTGGGAGCTTCAGTTTGATCAATACAATGACAACGATGGTGGCCCAAGCGCTCGTACCTACGATGCATGTTGATTTCCTAAGTCTGAGAATATTAGATTTCCAATCTGATATATTTTGAGAATAAAAACATCCAGTTATAACCTATCTTGATTCTTCCCTAGAGTATGAAGAAATCGCTCGTATACCTGACCCTTACACTGCTCATCGCATCAA
>CAXAHE010000140.1:0-2821 GCA_963968475.1 uncultured Candidatus Poseidoniales archaeon
ATTCTCAGCACTGCGTGGGTTTGTTTTGATACGACGTTGTTTACGTTTTGTATGATAGAAAATCTGCCGGATACTTATGCATCCAGAACTGAGATAGGGGGACAAACGTGAGCACATGGATGCCCCTGAGATTGGGCTTGACATACCTTTCCGATAACCACGTCCTCGTTCATCAAGGAACGAAAACAGTGTATTCATCGCTGCTGTTTCACCGGGCTCTGGACGATATTGATGTTCTCTCACTTCTAATCCAAATGAGGTTGCGTGAGGAATCAAATCGGAGTGAAGGGTCTTGACCGATGAAATCCTCTGAGGCGCTTCGATGACTGATGCATCGATTCGACGATCTCTCAATGTTTTCCAATCGTCCCTAGAACGCAAGCGTCGGACAACACCATTAGATGGGAACTCCTCGAAATTCACATCATTTTCTTGACACCATTTGGCTACCGATTTATCTCGTTCCCAAGACCATTGTAGTCCTGATTCTTCGTTCCCGTAGATGGTGTGTAAATTATGCTCAGCATTAAGTTCATTCAAGGAGGCGAGTACGTGCCCAAACCGGAATAAAACGATGCCACCACGGTTCTCGATATCAAGTCTCAAACGGTCCAGACAATCAAGTTCCCATTGGATATGAGTGCCATCGACATCGTGACGTCCCAAACGCTCTGAGTCAAGGTGGAAAAGGAAGAGGATTGGCCGACCGTCTGCGATAGCTTGAGCCAGAGCAGGATTATCTGAGAGACGTAGGTCTCTTCTCAACCAAACCAACGAAACAGTCACGCTCTTCGGTTAAACTACTATTCTTTTAATTCGTGTATGAAATGAACCACACCTTGACAAAGGAAGAGGTTGCTTTGGTGGTTGTATGCGACCTCAAAAATCGACTGTTTTACCTCTGCTCCAAGGGTGGATGTTAATAGTCAGAAGAGAGGGCTCCGAAAATCAGGAAGTGTAGGGATGGGACCCAGTAGTTCTTCCAGTTCAACGAGCACAAAGGCGGCAAAAAATATGCATGATAAAGCACTGGCAGACATGGTTGCTGGGCTTCGTGATGAAGCCATCAATCGTGGTGCAACTGCTCTCATGGATGAAGAGGTTGGATCCCTTGGAGTACCGAATCCTCGAATCCTTATCGTCGGCTGTGGTGGGTCTGGAAATAATACACTCAATCGAATCACACATCTCGGTGTTGAAGGTGCTGTAACCGTTGCAATTAATACAGACAAACAACATCTCGATAATACGCGTTCACTTCAGAAACTTCTCGTTGGCCGCCACATTACTCGTGGACTTGGTGCAGGTGGAGATCCATCCATGGGTCGTCGCTGTGCAGAAGCAGGACGAGAAATGATTCGAAGAATCGTCAATGGTGCTGACCTTGTCTTTATTGCAAGTGGACTTGGTGGCGGTTCAGGAACTGGTATTTGTCCAATCGTTGCAGAAGAAGCAAAGTCTGCTGGTGCTCTTGTTGTTGGAATCGTAACAACACCATTCCATGTTGAGCGTCGACAACGAATGAAGAGAGCTCTTGAAGGGCTTGAATCTCTACGAAGAGTTGCTGATGCTGTTCTTGTTCTCGACAATAATAGATTGTTGCATTACGTTCCAAACCTTCCATTGGAAGAAGCATTCTCAATCATGGATCAACTGGTTGCAGAGATTGTGAAGGGAATCGTTGAGACCATTACTCTGCCTTCATTGATCAACCTGGATTTCGCTGATATTCGAGCCATTATGGCCAATGGAGGCGTGACGATGATGCTCTATGGTGAATCTGATCGTGGACCAGAAGAAGTTGTTCATGAAGCACTCAATCACCCACTCCTCGATGTTGATGTCGATGGTGCAACCGGTGTGTTAATTCACGTTACTGGCGGACAATATATGACGCTTGAATCTGCTTCCCAAGTTGTTGATTTAATGACTGCAAGAGTAAGCGAAGATGCGAATGTTATTTGGGGCGCTCGACAAGATCCAACCTTTGGCGATACCATCAAGGTCATGGCCATTATTACTGGTGTTGGAGGCGCTGATATGCGTACACCAAGACTTGAACCAGACAAACTTGGTAACGCTTTGAAACTCACTCGACAGCAACAACAGATGAACCAATCTGGTGGTCAAGGAAACGTCGATATTCATCGATTTGACTGAGTAGTGTAATAAAAACACCTACTCAATAAACTCATATCTCTGTTCATACACGCAATGACATGCGCAAGATTGCAGGCTTAGCCGTCTTCATGGCTCTGATGATGTTAGTTCCAGTACAAGCTGGTGGAAATGTTGCTGTTCAACAAGCAGACCCTGCAGCCGATTCAAGACAACCCACTGAAGAGAACAAAACGATGTACATGTACTGGAACAGTTCCAATACAAAGGCTTGGACTCACTTTGATGTCGTTGAGAATACAACAATGGAAACTTATACCGATGAAGTAGATGACGGAGTAATAGACATAAATTTGAAATTCCGCATGGAACCAATGCTTGCTAAAAGAATTTACATGGATCCAGACGGACTCTTCAGAGGCTCGTTCGACATCTACGTTGAAGGGGATTGGACTGACGGTGACGGAGGGGCATGTGACGACAATGGCGGTCAAACCGGACCAAAAGATTGTGAAGAATTAAACATCACGCTTATGGCAGGGCCGAACCAGGTCGATGTTCATCACGAAACAGGACTTGTTCAAGGGGCAAACACTGTCGTGTTCAACTTTGCAATAGGCGAAACTACTCCAATCGATTGGGATCAAAGTGACTATAATCCTGAAATTCAAGTAACAATGAAACTCATGGGCAACTATAACTC
>CAXAHE010000141.1:0-2811 GCA_963968475.1 uncultured Candidatus Poseidoniales archaeon
ACAGTAATTTTGCACCATGTCTGATAATTCCACCCCATTCTTGATTGGTTCCAGGTAAGAATCCAGGTACGTCTTCGAGGGTCACCAATGGTATGTTGAAGGCATCACAAAATCGTACGAATCGTGCCGCTTTATCGCTTGCATCGATATCAAGACATCCTGCGAGAACCTTTGGTTGATTTGCAACCACGCCAACAGTATGTCCTGCTAAATGTCCAAATCCACAGACAATGTTCATTGCATAATCTGCTTGGACTTCTAAGAAACCGCCATCGTCGAGGACTTCTCGAATGACATCAGTCACATCGTAAGGCTTGTTCGAATCTTCAGGAATGATATCACTCAATGCATCACAAGTCCGGTACGGGTCATCTGACGTCTTTCGAACTGGAGCACGGGACATATTGTTTGAAGGGAACATGTCGCAAAGATCTCGTGCGAGTTGAATTGCTGAATCATCACTATCGGCAGTGAAGTGAGAAACTCCCGACTTCGATGCATGCGTCATTGCTCCGCCTAAGTCTTCGAATGATACGACTTCGTTTGTTACGGTCTTGATGACTTCAGGACCTGTGATGAACATGTGCGCAGTTTTGTCCACCATGATCACAAAGTCAGTAATCGCAGGACTGTAGACCGCTCCACCTGCACAAGGACCCATGATGACACTTATTTGGGGTACAACGCCTGATGCACGTACATTTCTGAAGAAAATTTCAGCATACGAGCCTAATGATGCAACTCCTTCTTGGATACGAGCACCACCTGAGTCGTTTAGGCCAATGACTGGCCGTCCTGTTTTGAGAGCCATATCGAGGACTTTGCATATTTTTAGACCATGCATCTCTCCCAAAGAACCGCCATAGACGGTGAAATCCTGGGCAAATGCAAACACTTCTCTTCCGTTGATCATTCCATGGCCGGTGACAACACCATCGCCTGGAATAACGTTCTTGTCCATGTCAAAATCACGACATCGATGCTCAACAAGGGCATCAATCTCTTGGAATGAACCATCGTCAAGGAGCATCTCTAGGCGCTCACGTGCTGTCATTTTGCCTCGATTATGCTGTGCTTCAATTCGTGCTTGGCCGCCTCCTGCTTCACTTCGAGATTTCCTTGCACGAAGGTCATTGAGACGTTTTTCTGTTGAAGACATCTTGCTCACCAGTTCCTGCTTGGGCATAACGCCCTTATTGGTTGCCCTTGATTAGAACGGTAAACACGGGCGTTCAAGGGGTTCGCAAGTGAACCACTTCCCAATCTTCTTTTCCGTATGGTGGCTCCTTCCAATCGGGGTCACCTGGTAAGATGAGTCCCTCTCCAATCGATGCCATCTCCTTTGCCAATTGATGATGCATACCGATCAGATCCTGCCACTCAACCTGGCCACTACGTAATTTGGACCAAAGCCGTAGATTCCTCCATGACTTGCACAAGCGCTCGAACAATTTGAGATGGAGGCGTGCAGAGATTGGCCACCACACGAGAAGCATGAGGGATACAATGGGCCATGGTATGAATGCTAATGCGGGGAGGATATATCCAGGTAATTCGACATCCTGTAGGAACGAATTCTTTGACGCAAGCAACCATCCTATAGAAATTGAAGTGAAGACCCACCAGATGGGATATAATGCAACAGAATAGAGAAGTTTCATGGATCCAATCGCAGAATGATTTTCTTCGTTCTTCGACTGAATAATGATGACAAGTCGAATGAACATATACGGGACAATCGCTCCAATCATTGCAGACCAAGTCACTATTCCAAGCATCCAAGAAGCAGACCAAATCCACAAGAGCATGTTTTTCAAGAAGGCGGTTTTGGAAATTTTCTTTTCACGGTCACGTAATTCCCATGATCGAAGTCCAATGTGTTCCATCTCACTATGATGTTTTTTGAATTTAGTTTCCATCTCCAGATTCCGTTCAGGGTCGTTTTGTGCGAGGTATTGCCATGCTGCACGAACTCGACGGGAGCCCAAAACGGCTTCATGGAATGTGATCGGTTTTACTTCATCCCCGCTGCGAGCAGTATGTATCATACGCCGAGCACGCCATACCAGTTCTCTGTCTTCCCATGTCTCTTGGGCTTGATTACAACGTTGGATTTCGGTATGGAGTAAGTTTGTCATTTCTTCACACCAAACTCTGTCATGGGCTAATTCGCCATGTTCTGCAAGTTCTTCGGATGATGGTTGTAAAGCGCCTTCTTCACCAGGAAGCGGCGGATAAGTAAGGCTGCGATTCACTTGCAAACTGACCCGTTCTCTGAATTGATGTTGGTCACTGTAATGTAATCCGATAGGGACGAGGTGTGGTCTTGGTTTTTCCATCTCATCTGCTTTTCGAATCGAGTCGAGGAGAATGCGTGCAGCACCCGTTCTCATTTTTACTGGATGTGCCTTGGTGTGTGAGATTCCTTCAGGGAAAATAGCTACGCGTTGCCCACTTGCAACACTTGATGAAAGCGTATCGATAAGCCCTGAGTTGGCTTTCTTTCTCTCCTCCTTATTGCCTACGTTATCCTGTGGTCGTAAGACAGGTTTGGCATCGATTGCTCGAAGAATATGTCCTAATATTGGTGTCTTGAATAATGGGCTTTTCGCAGCGAATGTCAATCCACCAGGTAAAGCGGCCATCATTAACATCGGATCGATTAAGCCACCGGGATGCCATGCAGTGAATACAATACCGCCTTCTTGTGGCAGTGTGTCGAGATCGACCAAGGATATTTCCCTGAACCATGTATCCATAAGAGCCCTGTTCACTCTCCGCACTCGTGTATAGCCCTTGCTTGGTGTGAGT
>CAXAHE010000142.1:0-2801 GCA_963968475.1 uncultured Candidatus Poseidoniales archaeon
ATTCAAGTTTAACCATTGATTTCGACTTCGATCGAGTCGCTTACTATCTTGAATTGGAAAAGCCAAATGAGGCACGAACCTGGGTCTTTGTCTCCTTTCCAAGTCTTACCACACGTGCTGATAAGTTAGGGGTTCCAACCTTCAATTCTGGAATCTTTTACAACCAACTCTTGACAGATGTTGAAATCCAATCGAATCATCCAAATTTATCCTCACTTAGTGTGATTGACACCGGAGTCATCGAGTTCTGGGGCACGAACTACGGGACTACAAACGACTTGGGAGTTCCAAACGGAGATGATTCAACGTATGATTTTGCAGATGGTCAATGGAGTTCTGATTCTGCTGGCTATGGAAGTATGCAGATTCATGACTACGAGTCAGGTCAAACGCTCTTTGCATACAATGCATGGGGCGGTTCAGATACGGACGATCTCGGAATTGGGACGAATCCTGCTCAAGAAGAGAACCCTGATTGGACCTTTGCTTCGAATGCTGCCGAATATACGCTGAAAAGCATGACTGTTTTAGTACGCTCAGGCCCTACTCCATCAGAATTAATGATTACATTGGAATCACCAGATGATCACCAAATCGTTCAACGTGATGAATCGAACAAAGGCGTTTTTCCAATAAGTGGTTCAACAGAATATACAGTTGATGAAATCGAAGGCCGATACATTACTCTTGAGACAGGCTTTGAATCCGAATGGGTGTCTGTTGCTGTGCCATTAAGTTCGAATTTCTATGGAACTCTCGAGGTTCCAACTGGCTGGCACCGTCTTGAACTCCGCTTCATGAACGATGGTGCTCAAGTAGCTCTTCAATCAGTTAACCCAGTCGGTGTAGGAGAAGTATTCATTGTGGCAGGGCAATCAAATTCAGCGAACTCTGGTGAAACGCCACTTACACCAACCGACTCAAGAGTAAGCACTTGGGGCTCAAGTGGCTGGCGTTTTGGATACGACCCACAACCTGCAGCAACAGACAATCGAGGCTCCCCATGGCCAGTCGCTGGAGATTTACTCGCTAGTCGTTATGATGTTCCTATTGGTTTTCTTTCAGTTGGTTATGGTGGTACACAAGTCGACCGATGGGTTCCAAACCAGAATGACCTGTTTCCACGGATTACTGATGCCTTAGATGCAGTTGAACCGAATGGGGCACGAGCCATATTGTGGCACCAAGGAGAAAGCAATGCGGGCGGAACTGCTGCTGAAGATTATGCACGAATGCTTGGAGAAGTCGTTCTTGGAAGTCGAGAATATGCTGGCTACGAAATCCCATGGATTGTGGCTCGGGTGAGTTTTGTTCCGAACGGAGATTCTGTGAAAATGGGGTGGATTATTGAGGGTCAAAATGCTGTAATAGATGCTGACCCATTGACGTTTCCAGGGCCTTATACTGACGATTTGAATGGTACACAGTGGAGATATGATACAATCCACTTTAATGAGGCAGGATTGCGTGAACATGCCTCTCGTTGGGACACACGAATTTCAACAGCTATGGCTGACTTATTCCACCCAATCATCGATTCAGATAATGATGGTGTGAACGATGATGATGACCTTTGCCCAGAGACACCGGTTTCAACAGAAGTGTATGTTGATGGTTGCACTGAAGAACAACGACGTCCTGGGAGTACGACTGATGCAGATCAAGACGGAATCATGGATGCGGATGATCTGTGTCAACAAACACCAATCGGAGAATCAGTCTATGCTGATGGCTGCAGCGATAGTCAACTTGATTCTGATGAAGACGGAGTCTCGGATGCGGATGACCTTTGTCCCTCATTCAACGATGCAATCGATCTCGATTTTGATTCAATACCAGACGGTTGTGATGATTTAATCGATAGAGATAATGATGGTGTTTCAGATACTGATGATATCTGCAATAACTATGACGATACCATCGATGTTGATTTGGATGGTATTCCAGATGGCTGTGATGATTTGATTGATTCAGATAATGATGGAGTCTCAGACTCAACAGATATTTGCAACAACCATAACGATTCCATTGATCTTGATTCAGATGGCGTCCCTGATGGCTGCGATGACATCATTGATTCAGACAATGATGGTGTTACAGACGAACTCGACCTTTGTCCTGATTATGACGATACAATCGATGTTGATGTTGATCAAATACCCGATGGATGTGATGATTCAATTGAAACTGAAACAGAAGAAAAAACTGAACAGAAGTCAATGAGTACTGAAACAGTGAGGGCGATTAGCCTCATTTCGATTCTTATCGTGATCTTGTTACTCCTGGTTGTATTAATTCGAAAAGGCAAGCCGCCAAGCAATCAAGAACACTCGAATTTTGTCGATAAACAATACACAAAATTCTGAGATAAACGCTGATAGAAAGCCCACTAATGGGTTAGTTTCATGTGAAAATGGTGAACCCCTTTCTCATGGGTTGCTGAATATCTTCCACGATGATACAGTTTAGATTGAAGTCCACGCATGCATCCCTCAACAACGGTTTGATCTTGAAGTTCAACTTTATCCAGAAGAGCACCAGCCCCTTGATTCAAAAGATCTTTATCTCGAACATAACTTTTGAACAAGACTTTCGTAGTGTTCACACTTGTTGGAACAATGATATTCATAGAAACACCCCAAGGATAAATGTTCATCATCATGTTCGGATAAATCCACCAATAATAGGCTGCAATACGTTTTCCAGCATCGACAGAACCGTCAGGGATATCAAAACAGACATCCTCTTCATTTGCCATTCCAACCTGTAAGATTGCATTCTCAAAGCAATCAGTAGAATAT
>CAXAHE010000143.1:0-2733 GCA_963968475.1 uncultured Candidatus Poseidoniales archaeon
GCATCTTTCGGCATGTTTTCAATAAGTTTGTCGAGAATTTCTGTATCAGATACAGCAATCATTGAAGGAGTAGAATCGTCGAGGATAAAGGCCCACTCAGAACCGTGCTGATGCGTATACATTGCTGTGTAGGCTGCACCAATGGCGTTGGCTCCGTAAGAGATTGCTGCCCATTCAACCGAATTGTTGAGGATCATGGCGACTCTGTCTCCGGCTTCCACACCAACATCACGAAGTTGCTTACCAACGGAAGTTGCGAGTTCTCCAAATTCTCCGTAGTTCATGTGAACTCGAGGCATCCCCTTTTCTGGGATGAAACCAAAACAGGGGTTATCTGCAAAGCGTCCAACGCTTGTCATGAGCATCTGGTAGAGTGTTCGTGGGTCGTCGCCTTCGGGCTTTAGCCACTGTCGATTGTCAGGCTGTCGTTCCCATGCAAGTTGTTGTTCCATGGCGTTCGGTGTTGGTTCCAACACTTAATTACATCCCCGAATATTCATGGAAGGGGAAGTTTTGAAGCGACGTTTGCTCTCCAATCCGCTCCACCATTTCGATTTGCGAGAGGAGATGCTGGGCTTGGATGCCACATAGCATCAATATCTAATTCTGGTACAATTGTTTTCGCTCTTTTCTTGGCATAGTTTCCAACACCAACTATCCGTTCAATGCCCATAATATCCACAACTGATTTGAGGTGCTGATCACAGAGTTCAAGAGTTGGATTGATGATGGATTTAGGAATATCAACTGGAGTGATGTTTCGTCCAGTTTCTCCTAGGATTAACAAAGGACAATGATTGACAACAAAAATGTTTGAAAAAGTCGACTCAATTGAGCCAAAATGGTCGACCATAAACGTCCAGAAGCGAGTCCCTGAGACTTCCTGGCGTTCCATAGATAGGCCTTGTATTGGTCGTTTTGGATGAGCTCCTGAAGGGGTTTGAAGTTCAACAGCCTCCATTCCAAGCACATCAGTTGCCATCTTAGTTGCTCCAAAAGGGACTCCTGTTTGCGCCATTCCGTAGGGTCCTGGATTCATGCCAAGCAACAGTGTTTTGGCTCCGCAACCACCCCATTTCGTGATAAATTGTTCATGAAGTTCCCAGGCATAGTCGAGTGGGTTTGTTACGTGCGCAACATCCTTGTGCTTGAGCAATTTTGGAATTTGTTTTGTGCATTTTTCAGAAAGAAGTTTTGCAGCATTGAGTAGATCTTGTACGATGGTTTCTACCACGGCAATTCGACTCCAGTGTATTCAAAAAAGCGACCACTTCGTTCTATTGTTTGCTTTTCTATTAATTCGATTAAACCCTTGACTGATTCATGAGGTTGAACGGGGGCACGGTCGCCACCCATGTCTGTTTGGACCCATCCTGGGTGGTAACAGGAGACTGAAATGTCTGCATCTTGCCCTTCAACCGATAGGATTTTTGTAATCATATTTAATCCAGTTTTACTGGTTCGATAAGCGTATGATCGACCACTGAGACAATCATCTATTGAGCCCATAAGACTGGAAATGTTCGCAACTTTCGAATCACCAGTCTTTTCCAACAGAGGCCACAACGCCTGTGTCACTCGCAAAGGGCCAATCGTATTCACGTTGAGTACGTCCAATGAAACATCAGGGTCAACTTCTCCAATTGTCTGCCATCGACCATCCATTCTCCCTGCATTATTGACCAGTACATCCACTTGTTCCGTGTGTTGTGAAACAGATTGAGCAAATTCAATTACAGACTTTGAATCAGAAACATCCAACTTGTAAATTGAAAGAAGTTCGTGTTCAACGTCCATCTGTTCAGGATATCGTACACCAGTAATCACAGTCTGGTTTTTTGAGAGTAATTGGTGGATGAATTCCTTGCCTATTCCTCGATTGCCTCCGGTAATAATCCATGTCGCCATGAGGCTTCGTTACGACTTACCTTCATTGAAGTTCCGAGTCACAGAGTACCCTTTGTATGGCCTCAGTCAAATCAACATTTGCGGACTTGAATACTTCTTCCAGCGAAACAGCATCCTGTTTTCTTAGCAGTTTAGCTCGAGAACTGACGAGGTTCCATGCAGTTTTCTTTCCAATACCTGGAATAGCTTCAAGTTGTTTTTGAGAAGCATCTTGAATCTGAAGTCCAACCTCTACGCCTGTTATCGATCGTGCACCATGTGCAGTGACCAATATGTCAGAATAAGTATCGAGAGGGATATGATATGGAACTCCTATGAGGATTGGATATGCTCCAATTTGTCGTCCAAATGTGAGTCCAGCGTTTCCGTGAACTGTTTCATCTGTATGCTTTGAGGTTTGATGGATAGGTAGCCTTGTGCGGCCATCGTGAGTTTCCCACTGAACACCACTCAGGCGTTGGCCAAGAGGAAACAACTCTTCGAGCAAAGGGCGATCGATGGTCTCTCTGACTTGAGCTTTGAATTCATGGAATGCATCGTGTGGAATCTCTTGGAATCCTTCTCCCTCAACTTGACGGATATTTATTCGCCTTAGGAGGAGGCCTTCACTTCGAAGTTCTTTCAACAAATTCAGATTCATCGAATAAGATTCTCGACTTTCTCCGTTCAAGCCTGCAATGAAATTCAGGCCAGGTAAGAGTTTTGGAAGGCCTCTCGCTCCACGTTCTTTCCCATACTTATTGATGAGTCGAATTGCAGATTTGAGCTGACCTGGATCACAATTAAGCCAATTTGCTTCATGGACACTTGGGTCAGCAGATTCAA
>CAXAHE010000144.1:0-2717 GCA_963968475.1 uncultured Candidatus Poseidoniales archaeon
GAAACCAAAGAGTCCCGTGCTGATGAACAACATTCCGTCCGAATGATACAACCCATCGCTGCTGATTACGTCAGAAGTGAGACCGTTAGCGCTCTGCGAGATGGTGCTGAGCCATCCGCCGTTTTGAGTGTCGTACCTTGAGATTGGAAGGTCGGCGTTAAAGTTGCCTTTTCCGTTGTAACCCACATACAAAATTTCGTCATCATCGCATGCAAGGGCTGAAACTTTGTTGTTCTCTATACCAGTCGGGAATGACCCTCCACCCCAGCTACTAACTGCAGTTAAGGTGGTTAAATCGAAGGCAGAAAGTCCGCCATTGTTGTTCCAGAAACTCGTGTAAAGATAGGATCCGCATTGGGTCATTGAAAATGGAATACCACGCGGGATGTTGGTCGTTCCAGTCTGATAAGACGTCCATGTGCCACCCAGTTCCAAGAAAGCGATGTAATATTTTGGGACGAATATCCCCGCATCAGAAATACCGACTGCAAGAGTCGTGCCATCTGTCCACATTTCGTAGATGATGTTCCCCGTTGAACTCGGCAAACCGTTGCCAGATGTCCAAGTCGATTCCCACTGGAAGGAGGTTTCGTTGAAACGCTTCACTCCATTTTCCGTGGCAAAGAGTATTCTCCCGTCGTACTCAACAATTTCAGTAACGGTTGAAATGTTATCCCATAAGCCGATGCTGGTACCGTTTGGGGCATACACCTCGACGCCAGTATCACCCCAACTGACCCATGAATGTCCCGTTGAAGAATTGAAATACGATACAACATCAATTAATCCAGATGAGTCAATGGTTGTGTTCCATACTTCATTAGCGAGGTCGTATTGAACAAGACCTCCTTGATCTGATGTAGTCGCTTGAGTAAAAAAACTCCCAGGTGTGGTCTTTACAATCAACAAACTTGCAACAAGTGTATCACCGTTGATTTCCATAGACGTAATGGAACCAGTTTGATTGCCAAAGGCGGTTCCTGCATCAAGCGGTGATTTACCAGTTGAATTGATGATATCGTACGAGAAAATATTGTCCGAAGTATCCTTGAGGTGGTAGTACAACGTGTTGCCGTACATGATTAAATCGTGGGCATTGTTGATTGCCAAACTTTGTGATACTTGACCTGTCGATGTGTTGACCAGTCTGAAAAATTGGGGTCCGGCAACCCACAAACCTCGATTCGCGACATCATTGATCATGCCGGTAATTTGTATGTTTCCATTCGCGCCAAGTATGCTATCGCCCCATGTGGTGAGCCATTCCTCGTTGGTAATGTCCCAGCGAGCAACACCGATACCTGAGAGGCCAATGTAGGCTATATCGTCAATTACTACAACCACAGCGTCTTCGCTTTCATCGTCAGTTGTCAAAGTGTCAACGATAGCTAATGTGGCTTTGTCAATTAGGTAGACGCCGTTATTGGTGCCTGCAAAGATTGTTGTGCTGTTAACAGCGACTTCTGTTACTTGTCCGATTGGCGCAAAGGCGTTGCATGTTGGAACAGAGATAAAAGTTCCAGACAGGCTGTACTTGCACAACCCCAGATTTGTTCCTGCATACATTGTGTTGCCATCGAGTTCAAAATCATAGAAACGCCGTGGACGTTCGTAAAAGCCTCCTTCAAGCACTTTCGTAGCCGTTGTTCCGTCCCAAATCCACGCAGCACTATCGGTTCCAATCCATAAGTCACTCCCACTGGCTTCAACAGAGTATACATTATCTGACGTAATAGCAGTACTCGTCGAGTCAAGAGTGGCGAGTGTTTGACCAGTAATGATGTTCTTTCGAGCGACTCCGTATCCTTCAATCCCCATGCTTACAGTGTCACCAATAACCGCAACTTGCGCATAATCGAGACGATTGACAGTTGTTGATCTCCACGAATCGATGAATGTATTGTTCACTAAATCATATCGAAGTACCCCATTTGATGTTGAGATGTGGCCTACACCGGCATAGATAGCAACATCGTAAGTAAGATCTAATGCTTCCTTGATTAATTTTGTAGTCGATGTGGATGTTGAATCGGCTTCGACTGTATAAATTCCATAGGGCGAAACATAGAGAATTTCACACCCTTGAGACGTACTGCAATCTCCTGTGGAATCAATATCATAAATTGCAGAATAGTATGGACCGTATTCAATGCCTGCTGGTATAGTATCCCGGACAACTCCATTTTCGATAAGTTTGATGCCATCTTGGTATGTTCCTACTAAGATGGTATTCCCTGCTCGAGCAAGCGTGTAAACATAGTCATTGATTGGAATTGGCTCAAGCCAAACTGACGCAACAAGGTCGAACCGTTCAACCACTTTGGAGTAGAATCCCGCACCATATAAAATGCCATTGTATTCGAGAACATCATTGATGTCGCTGTCAAAAGGTCCAGTAGCAAACAGTATTTCATCGATAAGCCTGCTTTGCACATTTGCCTCTATCAACATCAATTTGCCGTTGCCGTTTGTTACAATATGGACGTCAGTCGAGGGTGACCGGGAACCAATGTTAATCCAAGGTATAAGGGCAAGTGAGGAGGATTCGGTTAAATTAATTGAATTTAGTTCCACAGGTATAGAAAACGAACTACTGCTCCTGTCATACCGAACTAACTTATCACCAGAGATTATGTGTAAGACATTTTGATTTAATGTCATAGCATAAACAGAGTCAGCAGGAAGTGAGTTTCCTGAATCCCATGTTGAAAGCCAAA
>CAXAHE010000145.1:0-2706 GCA_963968475.1 uncultured Candidatus Poseidoniales archaeon
CGCTTACCCATTGCGAATTCTGCAATAACGAGTGGAATCGACCAAACGAAAAGGAAGAACAGCCATGGGATAAGGAACGTTCCTCCACCATTTGCTCCAACCATTCGGGGAAAACGCCAGATGTTTCCAGTACCGATTGCTGCACCAATAGATGCGAAGATAAGACCGAGTCGGCCAGAGAATTGATCGCTTTCTGCCATCAAATCGCCTCCTATACCGCCTCGGCTTCTAAGACTGCGGAGGCCTCATAGATACTCTCTTCTTGATCAGAAAGCATAATTCGTAAACAGACACCGAGACTACCCCAGATTGTTCCTGCTACAATTGTAAAGAGAACAAGAGAACCAAACAGCGACCCATAGGCTTCACGATACGTTAAATCAAGTACGTAATAAGCGCCATCTGCAGGATATTGAATGAAATCAGAACCTCCAAGCGTGTATACAGATGCTTTGTAATGCAGCTTTCCAGTCGTAGTTTCAGAAATCGGTATCATAGCTCGTAAAATAGTACCATTTCCGTCTGGTAACGAACATGATTCATCATCGACAACCTTGACCGAAACCGACTCCCAAGGTGTAGTAGCCCATTCTCGAGAACCATAATCACTTTGTAATCGACTTGGATTGACAGTACGCCATTCGACCTTGGTGTTGGATTCGCTGTAAGGGAATTGTTTTGAGACACACAAATCGACTGGAATATCACCTTCTGCTGGAATGTCAGCCTCCTCGACTTCTTCGAGATAATTTTGTTGAGATATATTCGCTAATTCGAGGTCTGCGCGTTCACGTGGATTATCAGCAATTTCTGCAATATAAAACCCAGTTCCTAAGTTACGGACTGCAATATGATCGATATCATCCTCATGCTGATGGAAAGCAGTTCCGATTTCAGAAGTGTAACAATAGGACCCATGAACTCCATAATGCCAGTCGCAGAAGTCACCCGATGTCGGGTAAAGTTCTGAGGATTGCAAGTTAGCATATTGAGTCATTTCCGCCATTTGAGCGCCGTGATACTTCAGTTGTTCATGGTCTGGGCTCTCACAGCCAGTGCAGTGACCCCAAGGATAGAGGATGAGTTCAGAGTAGGAATGATGGGTTAATGTGGCTCTGAATTCACTTTGACCATCACCAACATCGTCGTTCATCTCTGTCAAATCTTGAATGAATTTTGTCTCAGGTTCAGAATTTCCACCAGCCCAATCTTCATCAATTAAGCCATCTGCATCGTCGTCTTTACCATCAACATGGTCTTCATTGACACACCAAGGTCCTGGCACACCTACACAATCGCCATCGTTATCCGTATCATCAACTGGTCCATTGTAGACATCGTTGTTTGAGCCATCTAATTCGCCTTCAGATGGAGTGCATGTACCTGGAATTAGTGGACCCGTTGCACCGAGTGGAGCACCCCATTCAAACTGATAATTTCGATTTAAGTCTACTCCGTCACAATCCTCGTCGACTCTTTCTTGGAGGTCAGGGAATGGTGTAACTCCCGTATATTGGTTATCGCGTAGATTCTTTCTCCATCCACCGCTCGGACATGATTCCCAAGCAGGTGCTGGACAGAATACTTCACGATCGTAGATGTTGCCATCGACATTGAGCATTGGAATAAGATAAATTTCTCGAGAGTTTACGAGGTCAGTAATGAATTGTTCAGAATAATCCTCGTCGACACCATGATCTCCTGGGCCGCAGGCTGTTCCATCACCATTCGAATCTTGGAGATCTGATCTGAGAGCAAGGCAATCTCCATCGTCGTCAAGAATACCATCATTGTTGGCGTCTCCCCATGGGTCTTCGTCGACCAAACCGTCGCCGTCATTATCGTAACCAATGTTGTTGTATGAGAAGGCGATGACTTCCATCTGCATGATAGCAACAGTGTACGACATCCATTCTCGTGCGTGATGGTTTCCTACAATCATGACGTCGCGGCGATCTGGATAATTGCCGTTATCTCCAACAAATTCATTGTAATCTCCACCATCGACATCAGCAGTGATTTTCATCCAAGGTGAGGAATGTCCGTAATACCAACCCTCGTAAGCATTCGCAGTGACAGTTTCACCACGAGCATTGACGCCTCCGTTCATTCCTTCATGGAATTCAAAGATGTCAGGATTTTGCTCGGCTAATTGTAGCATACGCAACTTCATTGTTTCATAAGTATGATATTCCTTGAATTGAAGAATACGCTCTCCTTCAGATGCCCAAGGGAAAATGTCGTTGATGTAGTCCTCTGACCAGATATCTTCTGGTTCATCCCCTGTATCCTCTTGTTGCACTTTCACCGTCGAAGCGATGACTGGGGAAAGCATTGAGAGTAACAAAGGTAGAACCAACAACCCAAATGCTACGATGCTTGTTTGCCGAGGGGACTTTTCAATTGGCATGCTATCAACTCAACCCAACTGTTCCCCACACTTGAAACCGTCGAATGCTCGATTTTGTTGAAGAGGGAAAAGAACTTGAAGACGAGGGTGCAGGAAAGGGTATGGGCCTATACGATAATCTCACCTATTCAAGCGATAAATTGTGGGGCTTTTCAGAGTCGACACTCATCGTTTTAGCATCAATATTTATCGCTTCATTACTCGTTCGGTTTCTGGTAAGTACGCTCTCGCATCGCTTTGTAAGTGTGATTATTTCAAACGATGAAATACGAAAGAAGGCTGTCAAGAAAGGAGAT
>CAXAHE010000146.1:0-2686 GCA_963968475.1 uncultured Candidatus Poseidoniales archaeon
GGTTAAATGGGTGAGGTCGGTCGCTTGGCCGTAGCATATCTAGCGTATGCCAGCACCAGAGTGTGAAGAGAATGGATGATTTCAAAGAAATGTTCGAAAAGCGACGCTCAATCCTCGATGAAAAAGCAACTCATTACCGTGAAGATCGTGATGGGTGGAATGAAAAGACCAAGGAACTTGTCTCCCAAAGAAACGAGTTCAATGCTGAAGTGCGAGTTCTTATTCAAGAATCAGAAAAGCAGAAGACTCAACGAGAAAAGATGAATGAAGTTGTTCGTGACAAGAAAGTTCTCCGAACTGAAGCAAGTGGTAAAGTTTCCAAGATTCGTGAACAAATGAACGCTGGAAGAGGAGAAGAAGCACCTGTAGAGCGTGGACAACGTGGACGCCGAGAACGCCCAGTTACGCTCCAATCACTCTCAAAGGAGTTCTCTCGTCTAGAGCGTGAATTCGAACGTGGAGAGCACACTGGAAAGAATGAAGGAAAGGTCATGAAGAGACTCAAAGAACTCAATTCCCTGATTCGCAAGATGAAAGAGGATCAATCTTCTAAAGGTGAATCTGATTCAGATAATGAAAACCTTGGTGTTGCTCGAAAAGAACACGACGATGCGCATCAAGCAGTTCAGGAAGCTGCTGCTGCTGCACAAGAAGCTCACGACCTCATGCTCCAATGGGACAAAGAAGTCAACAAACAACGTGAAAGAGCAAACTCGAAGCATCGTGAATTGCGTAATACAAAGCAAGAGGCTGACAAGGCTCACCGATTTTATATCGTTTCACTTCGATGCCTCCACTCAATTCAAGATATGATGCGTGCACGTCGTGGCGCTGAAGCAGGAGGAGGCACACGCCCAACTGCTCGTGTTGAAGTTCAAGATTTGATGAGCAAACTCATGTCCGGTGAGACACTCACAACCGAAGAACTGATGGAATTGCAACGCTTCGATTGAAACTGTCTCTCCGATGGTATCAAAGACCTATGTCGATGAGAAGGAATTGAGTACCATGCTACAACGTGATGACATTGCAGCAATTATCGAAGAATACGATCGTATGAAATTACGTATCGGAATGACTGCATCTCACTCTGCTCTGGACATCTGTGATGGTGCAATCGAAGAAGGATTCCCAACAGTTGCTTACTGTCAAGACGGGCGTGAAAAGACCTATTCCCAATATTTCAAAACAAAGCGTTCGAGTTCTGGTCGTGTTCTTCGTGGAATGGTTGACAAAGCCATTGTCATGCCTTCATTCAATGATGTCATGAATGAATCGATGCAAGCAGAAATGCGTAAGAGAAACGTCGTCTACATTCCCAACCGCTCCTTCACCTCCTATTCAACAATAGAAGATGTTGAAAATACATTCAAAGTACCTCTCTTTGGATCTAGAAACATGTTGCGCATGGAAGAGCGAACAGAAGAGCAAGACTACTATTGGATTCTTGACAAAGCTGGACTTCCTTATCCGGAAGCAATTGAAAATCCAGAAGATATTGATTGTTTAGTCATTGTCAAACTGCATCACGCTCAGAAGAAACTAGAACGTGGATTCTTCACTTGTGCTTCCTATCAAGAATATCAAGAGAAGTCACAAGTCCTCCTGAAGGATGGTATTATTGACCAATCCTCCCTTGATGGCGCACGAATCGAAAAGTATGTTATTGGACCTGTGTTCAATCTTAACTTCTTCTACAGCCCGCTCGCAGAGCCAGGAGAACAACTCGAACTGCTTGGAGTCGATTGGAGATTCGAATCTTCCTTAGACGGACATGTCAGACTGCCTGCACCACAACAGATGACTATGCCAGATAATCAAAAGATTCCTGAAATGACGGTTGTTGGACACAATACAGCAACCATTCGAGAATCCCTTCTCGAGCGTGCGTTTGAACTTGGAGAGAGATTCATCAAGGCGAGTAAAGAGCACTACGATCCTGGAATCATCGGCCCATTCTGTCTTCAGACGTGTATTGACAAGGACATGAACTATTGGATTTACGATGTTGCTCCACGATTGGGTGGAGGAACAAACGTCCACATGAACGTAGGCCACCCATACGGAAACGCATTGTGGAGAAAACCAATGAGCAGTGGTCGTAGAATTGCAATGGAATTGAGAATGGCTGCTGAACAAGATCGCCTTCTCGAAGTACTCACATGATCTCAAGCTAAAATCAATTTGAGAACTGGTTCTAAGTTCCCAGTGATTAACAAAAAGACGATTACGACTTGCAAACAAACAACAGTCCAGCATGTAACGACTGTCTTACTTACAAGATTTGTACCTGAATGGCCAGAATGTGAAAGTGTCATTTTTTTCTCCTTAATGGCTTGTAATAAGCAAGGTATCGACATGAAGAAAAGAAGCAACCAAAAACTTGCTACAGCTCCAATGATCAACCAAAGAGAATTTGTCTTTGGCCAAATTTCTTCAGTATCTAATCCATCTTGTGACACTACAGAATTGATTTCAACACTTAATGGCTGTAATGTATCCATATCTACCATTAGATTCACCATTCATATTACTCTTTTCAACAGGATTGCAACCAACCGAACGATACGAAATCATTAGCCAGCGAGGTACCACTCAACATGGCCTAATGAGGCTCGGCTCTGTACGCTAAGTTTGATAGAAGGGCGCGTATCGAAATCGGCTCGTCTGATGAACCATCATAGAC
>CAXAHE010000147.1:0-2574 GCA_963968475.1 uncultured Candidatus Poseidoniales archaeon
CCTTAGCGTCTGCATCTGCTTGGGCTTTGACTTCCTTAGCAGCCTTAGCGTCTGCATCTGCTTGGGCTTTGACTTCCTTAGCAGCCTTAGCGTCTGCTGCTGCTTGTGCCTTGGTTTCCTTAGCAGTCTTAACGTCTGCTTCGGCATTCAAGTGGACTGACCTTGGCTTTGAAGCCTGTGCTTTGAAGTCCTTATCTTGCTTAACACCAACAGTCCACGAGAAGTAGACTGATGCGTGTCCAAGTCTGATCAAGGCCTCGTATTCTCCGCCGTCAGTAGTTGGATTAATGCTATCATCAAAGACGAATCTGATGCGTAGTCGGCCTTCTTCATCGGCTTCAAGTTGATGTCCTGTTCGTTTTGAGGCTCCATCGAATCGGTACATCATGAAACGCTTGTCGTTAGTCGCTTCGGCTAAGTCAAAGAGATTGACTAAAATTTCAGGCGTCATGTTGATGATGCTGATCGCTTCATTGGTCTCTACTCTTGCACCTGGCTTGAGTGCCTTTATTGGCCTGAGAACGAACGGATCTTCCTTTGTTCCAAGACCAGACAAAAAGTGAGGTTCTGCTGTCGTGTTTTCTGGTTCTGGTCCAATCAATTCAACTTCATCACGGAATAAGAGGACGAGTAAGAGCAACAGCAAGAGCAGGAGAGCGAGAAGTGGTAGGCACCAGAAAAAGAACGTTCCATTGTCATCTTCATCCTCATCTGCGAGAGTATCTGTAATACATTCATTGTCATCATCTACCGAAGGCATGCTCGATGGATTTATTGGGTCGCTTCCACACTTGATTTCAATTTCATCAAGATAACCATCATTGTCATCGTCCAAATCCATTTCAAGACCCGTTATTGAGTCTGTATCTGGCAACCCATCTCCATCCGTATCAGCAAGAATAGCCAATGAGAAGGTGAACTGAACACTCGTTTGGCTGTTGTTTGCATAGACGGTGTAGTTGGTCATTGGTGATGCTTCAGTTGGTATACCAGAAATAATTCCAGTCTCACCGTTTCGAGCCATTGTCCCATTGAACTCTAACCCAGCAGGAAGAGCAGGTACGATTGACCATGTTCCAGGTTCCATACCAGTCAAGTTTGGAAGAATCATGAAGTCTACTTGGTCAACATATCCTTCGAAGATTGAAGCCTCTTGATCGTTCATAGCGTAGCCGAGAATCTTCTCATCAAGAACGTCACAAATTCCATCGTCATCACCGTCAAGAGGTGTGTCCATGGCATCCAAAGCGTCTGTTGAACCACAATTAGCCTCATCGAGATCAGTCCAAGTGTCGTTATCATCGTCCAGATCCTCAATCAATCCTGTAGTTGAAACACCATTCAATTCATCAGGCATTCCATCGTTATCTGTATCGACTGATGCAGCTGGATCGTTCGGGAAGGCATCAGGGCCTGCTGTACATACACTCACAGGCATTGCAGGCACAACTGGACCATCACAAATGCCATCACCATCGGTGTCAGCATTCCATGAATCGGTTCCAGTGTTGTCTTGGTCAACATAGGTGGACGTATTTGTTTCAACATCATTCAACAAGCCATCGCCATCTATGTCGTCATCAAGTGCATCACAGGTAAGATCACCATCAAGGTCGCTTGGTATTGAAGTTGCATCAAGTGAATCAGAAACACAATTGCCTTCTTCAACATCGGTAAAGCCATCCCCGTCATCATCCAAATCCTCGGAAAGACCACCTAATGGATTGTAGTCTACTGGTAATTGATCAGGACTTCCGTCCAAATCTGTATCCTCAAGAACGCCTATTTGGACTTCAATAACATCATTCAGCAAACTGCTGTTGGCATAGATGGTGAAAGTGTCAAGCGGAATTGGTACAGTTGGTGTTCCCCAAATTGTTCCATTATTTTGTCCAAAGAAGAGGCCTGATGGCAAGTCCGGACTGATTTCATACACAGCGCCGGAAAGAGTTGATGTTGGCTCTAAACTCACCATTTCTTCATTCTTAAGCAGATACAGAGGGCCAGCTGAGAGGTCGTAAACCATATCTTCAACGGTAATGTTCACATCAACGGTCATCGATCCTACATCGTTGGTCGCAGTAATCTTGTACAATGTACGATTCTTCGGCTCCGTAGGCGTGCCGCTGAGTATACCTGTAGACGAATCAAAGAACAAGCCAGCAGATGGTTCTGGTGTAATTGACCAAAGCGCAATGGCTCCACCTGTAGAAAGTGGCTCCATGTTCAATACAGTGGAATCGTTGAGAAGCAATTCCTCTGAAGGTACGTATGCAATCATTGGAACTTGGTCAAGAACAGTGAGTTCAACTTGTATCGTGTCTGTTCCACCTGAATTGGTTGCAGAAACAGTGTAGACTCGAAGTGGTGTGACTTCGGTTGGTGTTCCACTGATGACTCCAGTTAAGGAGTCAAACAACAATCCTGGGCTGAGGTCTGGCGTAATCGACCATGACACCACTGGACCACCGAGATTACTCGGGTTAAGTGGCAATTCACTGCTTGCTGTATCATTGGTAAGCTCAATGCTTGCAAGACTGTAGGAAATTTCAGGAACAATGTCAAGGATTGTGA
>CAXAHE010000148.1:0-2522 GCA_963968475.1 uncultured Candidatus Poseidoniales archaeon
CCGCAGGATTTGACACATTACCATCGTCATCAATTGCTCGAACATACACTCGAATATACTTATCCGGGTATTTGGCATCGTCATATACAACCCATGAATCCTCTATCAACACATCAAGGAACCAGTTCTCTACAGTACCTCTTGTTTGTGTCCAGTCCATGAGCATAACTGGAGGTTTGTCGTGCTTGTTGTCGCCGAATGTTCCGTCTGAATTCTCTGGGAGATCATCAACATAGACGAAATGATGTTCTAAATAGACTTCTACGGTTGAATAATCAACTCCTGTCGTGTTAACATCTCCAGATATTCGAGTCGTATCGCCACTCAACAGCCAAGTCCCATTAACAGGGAAACTTACGTTGACGTCGCTTGTAGGAGCCCTGAATCCATTGTCACACACTCGACCCAGGACAACATCAATTGCGCATGCTGCGTCTATAATCCCAAATCCATAGGTTTCGTTCCATCGCGGAGAGATATCGGAATCGGCAACCTGCCCACGCTGTTCGGAGGAATCCCTTAGATAGGTTTTCACTTCTTCGGGAGTGAGGTCTGGATCTGCTTCGAGCATAAGAGCCACGACACCCGAGACCAGTGGTGTTGCCATACTCGTACCACTCTTGGCCTCGTAGTCACTGTCAGCCATTCCTTCAGAGACACCTGGGATGACAGGAAATGTGTAAGCTGAGGCAGAAGTAATGTTCGTACCATATGAAGTAATGTCAGGCTTGAGTTCATCCATCTCATTGTTGTCGTTATCGCTAAGGCGAGGACCCCAGTTTGAAAAAGATGAGACTGAATCATCAGTTCGATCAATCGATTTGTCGTAATCCAATGAACCAACGGTAATCGCCCCGTCAGCACTCGCAGGAGAAGGTACCCGCTTTGCTCCGTCGTTACCAATTGCAACGACACAAACAATTCCTTCATTCGTTGCTGCATTGACAAGAATAGAACCAGCAGAAGTACCGTTATCCCCTTCGTCGGTTAAAGGCCCGGGACCACCTATCGAACCATAAGACATCGAGGCAACCTGAATTCCTTTGTATTCACTGTCGCCCCAATCAGTATCGACATTGTTAATCATCCATTGAAGCCCTGCCAAACTAGCTTGGGAATTTGTGCCTCCGGCCCCTCCTGAATCGGAGAGAACCTTGATGTCAACCAAACCTGCACCCGGAGCAGAACCCATGTGAACGCCACTCGAATCTCCAGTTCCTAGAGCAGACCCTGCAACGTGAGTCCCGTGTCCATTGCCATCATCAGGATCATCTGTACCATCGGTATTTGAACCGGCATTTGTAGCATCATATCCTGCAAACCATTTCTTATCAGTGTAGGAATTTGCGTCCAAGTCAGGATCATCATTAATGTCATCGAAATCATTTAGGGACCGATGTTCGTTATCGACACCAGTATCAAGAACTGCGATGACAACCCCTTGGCCCGTAATTCCTTGGCTGAATACGGTGTTGGAATAAATATCAGATTCCCGAACCATCATAGCACGGGTTGCGATATCGTTCGTAGGCATCATCACATTTTGCATTTCGATGACAACAACGCCTTCAAGGAAATAAATATCCATTAGAGCGGAAACTGGAACTTTATCGACCACAAGAGAATCAATGCTGTTGAGTTCTGAAAACCAAGCGCCTTGTTCTTCACCAACCCAGCCGTGCTGATTAAGCACATTCTTGAGTTCAGAGATTTCAATCTCTGTGGGATGCCAAGCATAATCGACAACAATTGCCACTGACTTCTTTCCGTCTGGGCCAACAATAGCAGTAGGAGACATTGATTCTTCTCCGTTTAGAATATACTGAAGGCGATCATCCATCCCATTCCAATCTAGATCAGGCCCATATGCTTGCCATGAACCATACTCTCGAGTTGCGAATCGTCCATCACGCTCGTATTCCCTAAGAGGTCGTTCACAGATTTCGTCACCACATACAAGCGGCGGTAAGCCATCGACGAGAATTGCTGGTGCATGAGTCGCTTTAACAGGAGCCTCTAGACTCCCTTGAGAACTTACAAACGCAGCACATGGAACCAATAACATAAGAAATGCCAACAAAAAAGCAGGCGTTCGAGACTGTTGATATCGTGGATTCGACATAATGGCCATGATGGACCAACACTTCGCCTATTTTGATGCTATCGTTGGAACGTGCAATGCTTTACTCAATTTCAGAGGGAATTCTAAGGCCAAGAAAGGTGTGATGGTTCCTGTGAACACTGCAATTGAGGCCCGTCTTTTCGTTCGACCATTCCTAATGAAGAAGAACACAGAGGACAATCACCTGTATCTGCAATATGTTCCATCCAAGCAAGGCGAGTTTCTGCTTCATCGGAGGCCTCTCTCAGTTTTCTAAAGGGCTCCTTTAATTTCTTTGGCAAATCATACCCCATCTGAGTCCAAGGGTCGTCTATTTCTGATAGATCAGCCATGTTTGCTTTCATACGATCAAGACGAGCTCGAGCATTGCCAAATCCTTTCGGTCCACCATCAACAAT
Organism: uncultured Candidatus Poseidoniales archaeon; assembly: GCA_963968475.1. GTDB lineage: Archaea > Thermoplasmatota > Poseidoniia > Poseidoniales > Poseidoniaceae > MGIIa-L2. The sequence continues at coordinate 2,521 of CAXAHE010000148.1, forward strand.
GC
>CAXAHE010000149.1:0-2421 GCA_963968475.1 uncultured Candidatus Poseidoniales archaeon
ATTCAAACTCAACCTCGTGCCTCCTACATTGTACCTCAATGAGCCTCTCGATGGTTCAACACATACGAATGGTAAAATCCTCTTTACAGGAACAGCCTCCGATCCATACTCGGGTATTTGGGGCTCAGATATCCAAGATGTCTGGTTCGATGTAAGCGGGCCAAATGGATACAGTTCGCACTTTGCCATCAATGGCTCAGTTGCATGGGCATATCAATGGAACTTCGATGAACTTGAATCTGGTGAATATGATTTCGAAGTTTGGGCGAGCGACAGCGATTACTGTGATGATCAGCAAGACATTTGTGTTGTTCAAACGAGAACTGTAATCGTCGTTAATGACAACATTATTCCAATTGTTGACCTATTGGAGCCAGATGGTACCCAAACGGTGCGTGCAGCAACGGACACAACGTTGATTGGATTTGCAAGCGATGGGGCTGATGGAACAATCACCCGTGTAGAAATCACAATTACTGACCTCGCAAGCGGATTGATCGTTAACGATGGCCCTGGGCCAGTTACTCAATTTACTAAGACTGGACCTGGTTATTCATGGTCTGCAATATGGGATACAAGTAAACTTGACCATCAAGGTCAATATGAGATTCTTGTCAAGGCATATGATGGTGAAGATTATTCTCTCTCAGATGTCGTACGCATTACCATCGATAAACCGACAGATGAAAACAATATACCGCCGCAGTTCGATCGAACAAATTGGAAAAATACAGTGACAATTTTCTGTGTTAAAGGTTCAACTTCTGAGAACCAATGTGGCTCTGGTGCATCAATTGATTTGAAAGAATACTTCTCTGACCCCGATGGTGGATTTGGGGAATTGAGTATCGATTTCGTGGATGATGCCACCGATTCATCTGACGACTTTCATCCAGTGTATGTCATCATCGATGGCGAAGGTGTGGCTCGATACGACCCAGCAGCATCACGTACTGATGAGGCAATCTCTTCTTGGACGTTAGAAAACGTACGATTTATTGTTACTGATAAACAAGATTCCGTGGTGTTTTCAGAAGGTGTAACGTTTTTGGTAAAGCCTATCGAATTCGTAGCTCAACGAATGGATGTTGGTGAAGCAGTTACAACTGATAATCCTGCTGTTTTCAATGGAACAGGATTGCCAGGAAGTAGAATTGAAGCACGTTCAATTTCAAGTTCATCGTTCATCAAATCAGCTGTTGTTGGAGATAACGGTATTTGGTCAATGGAGCTCACACAACAAGATATGAATGATGCCTCAAGTAAAATCAAGTTCCAAATGGATGGTCAAACATTCGGTGGTTCTAATGATCCGACTTCGTTTAATGTCGCCGTTGGTGAAGAAGATGATGGTGGAAACTTATTCCTTATCATCGGACTGGTTATCGCTGCCCTTGTCTTACTTGGTGCTGTTGGTTACTTCTTCATTGAATTCGAAGACATCGATGAAGAGATGGTTGGATCCGAGCAAGAATCTGTTGTTGAAGAAGATCCATATGCATGGGGCAAAAAGGACGTCGTAAATTTGCCAGTAGAACAACAACCCAATCAAGTCGTTATCCAACAGGCTACACAAGTTGCCACTCCCGCTGCATCAGGACAACATCCCGGATGGCTCTGGAATCAAGAATCTAATCAATGGGTACCTGATCCTAATTTCAAACCACCTTCACAATAAGTAAGGAGTGGAATTGATGATCACCAAACCTGGGGTACAGGAGAAAATCCTGTTGCATCTGCTGGATTATGCAGATTTCAAAGAGAAAGTAGAAGTTCCATTTTCTCTTTCTCAAATGGGAATCGCCAATGCAGTTGCAATTGCACGTTCGAATGTACCTCGGGCAATATCTGGGCTAAGAGATCAAGGTTTACTCGTTGAACGACAAGCCCACGTTCATGGTGTGAGTCGAAAACGAAAAGCATACTTCTTAACTGACTCTGGAATTTTAGCAGCCGAGGATACATGGGAGCGACTACGCCACTTTCAATTCCGCTGCATTGGTCCAGATGGTGACGCCTTAACCACAACCCTTGGGTCTTCTCATGAAGTTCTACCCTTTGGCATGAGGCCTGTCGATATTATTCGATATCTCGATGATAATTTGATTCTCGATGTTCGCCCATTAACAGAAGACTTGATCGAGAGAGATTTATCAAAACAAGTTGAGAAACAACTGGTGACGTCTCTTGGAGATCTTCCAAGATTACGTCATTTCTATGGTCGTGAACAAGAGTTGGATAACATGGTTAATCTACTGGAGGCAAGGGCCACAACGCTTCTCGTGCCCGGAATTGCAGGTATTGGAAAGACAACCATTGCTGCTAAATTGATTGAACGATTTATGCATCGTAGGAATCTTTTGTATCATCGATGTCAAGATTGGGAAGGTTCTCGAGCCATGTTTGAAGCAATTGCTGATT
>CAXAHE010000150.1:0-2367 GCA_963968475.1 uncultured Candidatus Poseidoniales archaeon
CTAGTCGACCATACCATTCAGCCATGAAGGGCCTTGCGTTGTCATGATGTTGGAATTCTGACATGAACATCCAGTTTTCACCATCGAGAGCTACTGTAAGCAGATGCTCAGAAGGGTCTTCTCCTTCATCGAGAAGTTGTTGACGAATGTTATCGATGTATGCGATGAAGTCAGAAACGGCTGCCTCTGGCGTCATGGTCCCGTATTGGAAAGCAATTCGATCGGAGATGACTCGGTCTCGGAAAATCACGGAAATTTCACCACCATCAGTACCAGTGACTGTCCAAGGTGTTGCAAGATTCGATGCAGTTTCCACATTGATGAGATTTCCGTTAACATCTGTAGATTGCTTCAGAAGTTCTTCATCCGTCACCATCCATTCAACACCAACATCACTGACTGGTTCAACCATTGGAGGTGAGACCGCTTGTTCGCTTGGCCACATACCAACTGGCCTGAACCCGAGTTCCTCCTCAAAGAGATTCATACCTGTAATCAAGTGGTTTTGAACATCATCTGGCCATGCTTCTTTGTTGACTCTGATGCCGTCTTCCATTGTCCAACCGTCCATCATCAATAATGGCATAATTGGGTGATAATACGGTGTTGTCGTCAATTCAACTTGACCACTATTGGCCAACTCACTGTACATCGGAAGTATGTTCCCCATGTGTGCGTGTTGAGCGTCTAAAACGTAGGTTAAATCATCTAAATCATATCCACCATTCTGCATGAATAAATCGATGAGACCCTGATCACGATGGCTTTGGTTGTAGTCACCAAGAACATAATCTGGTGAAAACTGATAGAGATACCATAGGACTTGCAAATCAAGGAAATCTGCGGGAGGAAGTAAATCATCATCCATGATTGTTGCAGGCTTGAGATTGTGGAGCGTTTCATCGTAAATCTCCTTGTAACGAGCACTTGAAGGATAAAGCCAGCCAAGTTTCGCATCTTCCTGAGTCACATTGTAAATCCAACCACTGTTCCAAAACGATTGGAATTGCATGGTATGCAGTTCTAATTCTGTAGCGTTGGGATATCCACCCTCTGACCAAGAACGCTTTGCAATATCCGTATGGACATCAAGCGTCTCATTCCGGTGATAGTCAACCAATTGTTCAATGAAAGATGGAACCAGATTGTAGGTGACTTTTGTTTCCGTTTGAGCAAGGATACCAGGAGAGTCCACGTATTCAGTCATACCATGAACTCGAACCCAAGGCATCTCATACATGCCTGTCAACTTGTTTTTGTAATAGGGTTGATGCTGATGGAAGACAATTGCCAGATTTAGCGCATCGTCCACTTTCCCGATTGTTTCAGGCTCAATCACTGGTAAGTCTTGAGGAATTGAAGATTCACTCACATCACTGATTCGCCAAGCGTGAGTAAAGGATTCAGCCCCATTATTCGATGCTGGATTTGCGCTCGGGAATGAAGCCCATACATTCCCTTCATCTTGCCATTGCGCATAGATGATCACATCAACTTGCGTTGGTGAACCAAGAGCAGTCCAAGGCAAAGAGAATTCAGTGAATTGATTACCGCTCCAGCCAGCGAAAATATCCACCGCTGTTGGTTGGTCGACCCAAGAACTCCCATCGTGGGCGATATGGCTGAAGTAGGAATCATCTTCCAAAACAAATCCATGGTTGGCTTCGAAAGGAAGTGTGTGAGAGAATCCCCATTCCTTGCTTAGTACAGAACCACCATCTGACGTATTGAAGTAAACAAACAAGTCAGCTCCCTCAATCGTTGATTTCCAGTCCGTGCCGTTCCATCCAATGAAAAGGTTTGACGAATTCCAAGTCATGTGAACGTTGATTCCGTTCAAATCAGATTCCATCAGGGAATCGCTTGACCAGTCCGTATCATCCCCATCGACAGTGATATTTTCAGGAGTCACTGCGTTGACAATTGAACAGAAAGATGACGCAATGAAAACCGCACAGAGCAGAATTGCCTTAGCCCGCATGAGATAACGCTGGAGTGATAAATAGAAAGGCTTTGTCGCTCATTTGTGAATATGTCCAGTCGCCGAGGTGTACTGTGTCACATCACCTCGCTTCCAACAAAAGATATGGCCAGTGGCCTGAGATTTATCGACTGGTTGTCTGAAAATGGATTCGACGCATGGCAGATACTCCCTCTTACACCTCCTGATCGATTCGGCTCACCCTACGCATCTCCATCCGCATTCGCTGGATGGTCAGAACTTTGTCATCAAGAGAGCAATGTGGATTTGAATGAAGAAACATATTGGCTTGAAGATTGGGCTCTTTACTCTGCGATTAAAGAATCACAAAACGGCTTACCATGGCATGAATGGCCAGTCGAATTACGAGATAGACATCCCAAGGC
>CAXAHE010000151.1:0-2348 GCA_963968475.1 uncultured Candidatus Poseidoniales archaeon
AGAGATGGAAACGGCAACTCAACATTTTGCTCAACAACCTGTTAGAAACCAATTCAGTAGAACTTTCCATTTACGAAAATGATTCTACAGATGGTACTGATAGAATTCTCAAACAATACGCTTCGGAATTGTCAACCCGATGCAAGACGTCATTCACATCAACCAAACTCGGAACTGAACACTTGATTGGAAAGGAAGGCGCACGAGTGAAAAACATAGCTGCAGCCAGGAACAATTGCCTTGAGCAAGCATCTGACATAAGCTCGTTTGACAAGATCATTTTTGTTGAAACTGATGTGAGTTACAATCCATCTGACGTCACGACGATGTTACATCATCCTGGCGATATTGTCTCGGGATTCACAACCAATGCCATGGGAGAGTTCTACGACGCTTGGGCAACCCGGAAAACATCGGAAGAAACATGGTGGAATCACGGCATTCCTCAACTGGAAACACCTGTCTGGTCAACGTTCAATGGAGTTTGCGTGTACAGTTCTAAACCGTTCATTGAAGGGGCAAGGTTTGCTGGAATAAATCCTCGGACAAATGAAATCGATTGTGACACTACTGTCATTTGTGAAGTATTCCGTAGCATGGGGTTTAGTGAAATAATCATGCTTCCGATCAATGTACAACATCCACCTAATACATTCAAAGAACGTCTCTACTATCTCAAACAACGCTTACTTGGAAGAGGTGCTTAAGATGAAAACTGCACTCTTTACAGTGAGTTTTAATCGACCTGATTTAATGCAACAACTCCTTGATGGACTCAAGGAAAACCTCGATGACTTGGATGGAATTGATGTGTACCACTACATCGACGGTGGTCCAAAATCAGATCAGCCAGCAATCCAAAAGATAATTCAAAATTCAGAGGTTCCATGCACATCAATTGTTCTTCGGGAAGAGAACTACGGCGTAGGAAGGAACCTCATCGGAGCAAGACGTGACCTGTTTGATGTTCATGGATATGAACGTGTTATTTTGATTGAAGACGATCTTATTCCAGGCCCGAACTTCATCAAAACAACACTCTCACTCGCAAATTGGGCGAAATCATACAATGATGTTGGCATGGTTCAGGTGTGGAATCTTCCACATCGAGAAATCACTGAAACTGATCTCGATATCGTTGAACCGACGCACGAGCATTTCTACTCATATTGTATTGATGTCGAAGTTTGGAATGAAATAAAGGACACAATTTACGCATATGAGAGCCAGTATTTGCAAGGCGTGTCATATGCAAACAAAGACTGGAGAGCAATTCGTAAAAAATTCATGAAACCTCGTTATTCTAAGAATCGACTTATGAGAGACTCGCCTTTACTCCTTGAAGCCGATTACAAACATCCTCCTCCGTTTGGAAATCGACTTAAGCGAACAGTTCCAACTGGGCAGGATGCAATCACAGCAATCGCCTTATGGGAGAAAGGGTTTGTTCGCATCGCAACGCTTGCTCCAAGGGCAGTCATGAAGGGGATTGAAGGTGTCCACAGTACTGCTGAAGTCTTTGACAAACTTGGACTCAACAAGCAAGCACAGTATGTTTGGCAACAAGAAGTTCCGCTTACATTTAGACTTTTGAATGAATGAGTTCATGGCCTACTGTTAAGTCAAAGCATCGCCATCCTCTTCAAGGTCGACCCATTGGAAGACACATGGCAGGAGAGGTTCTCGATGCAGAAGCATTCGAAGTCCCCCCTACACCAGAAATTCCTTCTGAAATGATTTTTGAAGGAAAGGCAGATCCTGCCCGTAGTAAAATTGAGTTAAACATCACTCTAGGTGCAACAATTGCATTTTGTGTAGCATTCCTCATTTTTGCAATGACGTTTGGTGAAATGCTCACAACAGATTCGGAGAGTCAATCTTCTAACGAGTGGTGGGAAACCCCCCTCGACCAGCGCTATATGATGGATTTACCGATGGATACAATGAGGGCACAATTGCCTGAAAACGGGACATATGATATTCTTCCTTACACAGAACATTTCGTAACCGTTGAATTGCCGGCATCAGAACAAGATGCTGGCTTCCCTGATGAAGCGAAAATGCATGTTGCTATCTGGCTTCCAGATGTTCCCGAAGGCACCAAGGTTCCAGTCATTATGACCATTCACCCCTACTATGACTTCGGTGGAGAAGGAATGCCGGGCGTTGGTGCTGATTCAAATCCAAATACAATCCCCGATGGCGGTGTTGGCAAGTGGGTCTACGATACATTCGTCCCTCACGGCTATGCTCTGGCCCAAGCGAGTACCTTTGGAACAGGGCAATCCACACATTGTCAAGATGTGAAAGGGCTTGGAGAGCAAACTGGAATCCAGGCGGTTGTTGAC
>CAXAHE010000152.1:0-2289 GCA_963968475.1 uncultured Candidatus Poseidoniales archaeon
GCTGTAACATGCATAACGGGGTATTGGCCTGTTAATGAATAGAATCCGAAGTGATCTCCAAATGGCCCTTCAGTTCGGGTTTCTCCTGGAATACAATAGCCTTCTATGACAATATCAGCCTCAGCAGGGACCATCAAATCTTGACTTACGGCTTTGGTAATCCGTAGAGAACGACGCCCAAGAATTCCTGCGAATTGATATTCACTCAAGTTATCGGGTAGAGGGGATATGGCTGAGAAAATCAATTCAGGCGGCCCACCAATGCATATCGCTACAGGCATTCGCTCTCCACTCGCTGCAGCATGGTCTGCAGCATGCTTGTGAATTTGCCAATGCAATCCGATGTTTTTCTCATCAAACACTTGAGCACGATACATACCAAGATTATGTTCTCCTGAATTTGGGTCTTTTGTGACAACCAATGGTAATGTTACGAAATGCCCCCCATCCATTGGCCAGGTTTTCGGAATCGGAAGTTTGGTCAGGTCTGGGTTCTTCATTCGAACCTGTTGACATGGTGCTCTGAATCTCTTTTTTCTTGGAGGCATTGCAAAGGCATCACGAGCAAGAGGTATCGCTTTCCATGGCATTTTGACGAAGGTTCCAATATCAGGTTTCATCATCGCAGTCATACGATCTCCGACTTCGGTTTCATGAGATGCTCCCAATGCATCGAGTGTTCGCTGATGACTTCCGAACAAATTCATGACGAGAGGCATCGATGAGATTGTACCGTCAGGGAGTCTTGGTTGTTCAAAGACAACCGCCGGGCCGTCATTTTTTACAAGGAGGTCTGCAATAGCTCCGGCTTCATAGGCGACATCAACAGGTCTGCTGATGCGTAGCACCTCTCGTTTCTTCTCGAGATGCTTTAGAAATCGTCGTAGACGTACCCAAGCCACGCTCATCCCACAAGCCGTTTACCTTTGAATCGTCGCTTTCAAGCACAAGGCTGGAGATGGAATCTTTTCTTGATTAAAATTCCGTTATTCATTACCAACTTGGATGCCAATTCTGTAGAAAAACATGAACAATGTGCCGAAGATGCAATGTAAAAGCGAAACGATTCGTAGTTCCGTAAAGAACATGACAAATGCCATGAAGTAGAAAAATCCACCAATGATGACATTCTTTCGAGAAGCATCGCTTTGTTCAATCGTCTGAGGATCGTCTATGGGAATCGTTTCATCTTGCTCTAAATCACTCAACACTTCTCGAAACTTCTTAACAGAGGGTTCCTCTTTGGATATTTCATTCCAAAAGGGGCTCTCATTCCCTACCTCGGTACTGAAGTCCATGTAAACCGTTCCAATCGAGTTGGTATAACGTTTCTGCCGACGACTTGTGTTTAGTCACAACATGTCTTTTCGATGCTGTCTTGAGCACAGAAGCATGTCTTTGCAGGCTTAATGTCAGCTCGAGAACTACGTTCGTTAAACAATGCAGTAACTTCTGCAAGTTCTTCAGGTGCATCTCCACGAGATTCGAGACAAAGTTTCAGGCCGAGGAGACCCCACATGTTATCTACCCACAAATCGATGTCAGCACGATAAACGGCTTCTGCTTCTTCCACTTCTCCTTGTTCGAAGAGAAGTGCTCCAAGAATATGGCGTACCGGTTGCATTTGGCCCCATGGTTCGTTGTAGGCTAAGTTGAGTGAAAGATCGACACCACGTCGAAGGTGGTCGAAAGCGGCCGAGAAGTCCGATGCTTCTCCACGTTCCTTTGCTAGGAATTGTCGTCGGTATTCGATTTCACCAGACAAGACTGCTTCGTTGACCAATAAAATACATGGGCCAGCACTTGGATCTTGATACATCAGATTGTTGTGCAGGACTCTTCCAGCAAGAGCAGGATTTTTCAGTGCTTCATTGAAGAGAACTTGTTCTGCTTCTGCCTCAGGAACCATGCCCTTGGATGCGTATGCAACTCCACGAGCGTAGTGTTGTGTAGCGATGGTTGATGGGAATACGTCTCTGTCAGTGTACATTGGTTCGTTAATGATTTCATCCCACTTTCCGAATCGAATCATGACGTGCCAAGGCATTGTGACGTAGGATTCAAGGAAAATTGCGCCCATTGGAATGATTCCAGCCAGCATGAATTGTACTCCCGAATCTTTGTCTCCGGCAGGTAGAGTTCCAACAGCCTTGCGAGCGTACTTCATTGCAATGTCATAGCGTCCTTCGAACATAGCACACCATACAACAAAGTGGTGATTATGCATTCTGTAGAATTTGTAAAACTGAGATTCGTTTCCAGTCAATTCAACATAACGATCGTCTGCTT
>CAXAHE010000153.1:0-2257 GCA_963968475.1 uncultured Candidatus Poseidoniales archaeon
GTATATACAAGCTCCTTATGATAAACAATATTACTCTTGTTCAGAATATTTCTTTAATATCAAGTTCTCTTAGTTTTCGTTCCTCATTTCGTCTTATTCGTCCATGTAGGGAAATATAGGAAAATAGAACCAAAATAATTCCAGCGTTGATCAACAGATGCACATCATTGTACTGGAATCCTTTTTCCCACCATAGGTAATTGTTGTAAATCAAAGCAATCATGATGGACAAAGTGACGTTACCGCTAAGAAGAAAGATCAAGATTAGAAGGTAAACTACTCCTATAGTGCCTACTCCCATGATTATACCATCCTAAATTCTTCTAAATAATTCCTTGCAAATTTTTTTTATGCCTCTAAATGGTGTTCTATCCATGAGAGTCGTCATTAATCCACCGACTCCTGTTGGAGAACAGAATTATATTTTACTCATTTTAGGGGGGATTACTTTGACCATAGGTATCGTTTCAATCATATTTGGTTTAGGATCTACAACTTCTGGCCGAATAGGAGTATCTGGTGGGTGCTGCGCAGGTTGTTTGTTGATTTTGCTTTCAGCGGTACTACTCTCAATTGGGATGAACAGGATGGACACCAAGAGCAAACCAGGTGAAATTCAATATGTTGAAGATTAGCCTACTCAAGCATACTTCTGCCAATCTGTTCCATTCCACCACATTGTACTACCATCGTCCATCCTTCTGAAGGTGTGTCCGTTTGCGTCAGTCCATTGCTGTAGAGCAACTGGTTCAGCAACAACTGGTTGAACAGGCTGTACAGCTTGTGCTTGTTGTCCATAACCGGAATCATATGATTGTGTCACTGTCTGTTGTGGGGTATACGTGGATGCATCAATAGGTTGTAATTGATTGATGATTCCACCTTGTGCATACTCCTTGGGTTGACTTCCTTCGCTACTTTCTTGCTTGCGTGTGTAGAGTAGGCCTGCGGCAACGCCCAGGATAATCACTCCTGTGATGACCAAGACATAGGTAAGCCAACTTGTTTCATCATCTTCCGAAGATTCTGTGGCATCGCCATCTGTATTTTGGTCTTCTTCGACTGGAGGAATGAGAACTTGATCTATGACGTGTATGATTCCGTTCGAGGTTGATACGTCTGCCAGAGTGATGTTCGCTCCGTTGATACCGGTGACGAGCGATAATGTTGTATTATCACCATTGACCATTTGAAGTTGCATTCCTTCTGTGATATCGGTTGAAGAGAGAGAACCAATGTAAACATGGTAAAGCAGTATGTCTGTCAAAGTAGCCTTTCCTTCAGGAGTGTTTAGAGTAGCCAAATCAATTCCTGCATCCGCAAAGGCTTGGTCCGTTGGGGCAAAGAGTGTAAACGGTCCTTCGCCTTGTAATGTCTCCAAGAGTTCTGCTTGAATGACTGCTGCTACAAGGGAGTCGTGGATACCTGTACATTGTGCAGTACGAGGGATGTTGTTTGGAGAGTCCGTTGGCGTGAGTACCTTGTCAATGACATGGATGACTCCGTTGCTTGTTCCAACGTCAGCGAGGGTTACTATTGCATTGTTTACCATGACTGTATCTCCAACCGTGAACGCCAAGGTTTGGCCATTCACTGCTGTTGCAGTCATACATTCAGTTACTGCACTCGAGGGGACTTCTCCGGATACGACGTGATAGAGGAGGATGTCTGTGAGTGCTGCCTTGCCTTCAACTGTATCGAGTGCAGCGAGATCAATTCCTGCAGCTGCAAACGCTTCGTCCGTTGGTGCAAAGAGTGTAAACGGTCCTTCACCTTGCAATGTCTCTAGTAATTCCGCTTGAATAACGGCTGCTACCAATGAGTCGTGAATGCCGGTACATTGTGCAGTTCGTGGAATGTCGTTTGGCGTATCAGTCGGGCTGAGTACCTTGTCGATGACATGGATGACTCCGTTGCTTGTTCCAACGTCAGCAAGCGTTACTGTTGCACCGTTTACCATAACTCCATTTCCGACTGTAAAGGACAATGTTTGTCCATTCACTGCTGTTGCAGTCATGCATTCTGTGACTGCGCTTGATTCGACTTCTCCAGATACGACGTGATAGAGCAAGATATCTGTAAGAGCCGCTTTTCCTTCAACTGTATCGAGTGATGCAAGATCAATTCCTGCATCTGTGAATGCTTGGTCGGTTGGGGCAAAGAGGGTGAACGGTCCCTCACCTTGCAATGTCTCCAATAGTTCGGCTTGGATGACTGCTGCGACGAGCGAGTCATGAATACCTGTGCATTGTGCAGT
>CAXAHE010000154.1:0-2253 GCA_963968475.1 uncultured Candidatus Poseidoniales archaeon
GGTACTGATCAATGACTCTGTATTACCCTTCCAATCGAGGGGGTTGAAATCATTCCTTTTCCCCTTGATTGGGAGCCAGGTGACCAAGTTGGTAATAGGAGCATCTGGAACATCGATTTGGATTGACTCAATAGGCATGGATGAATACCTCCTCTTCGTCAATTCGGTACTGTAATTCCCATTCTCCTGCCTTCCTATATCGAACCAATATGGATTCAAGAGATAAATTTTCCAGCGTTTCCTCAAGAGTTTCAATCCATTTTTTAGGTAGATTTTTAGAGTCCATCCACAACTCTTGGATTGACTGCTTGAGAAGTTCTACTTCTGAATCAACTCCAACACGGCCGAGTTTTCCCTCAGGTAATTTACGCATAGCGTCATCCACCGCATCATCAATCCAAGAGACGATTTTCTTCTGACTAGGCATAGGTCTCAGGAGTGTTTCAACTACAATTTCATTACCCATTAAGAACTGTACCCGATGTGGTTCAGGTTCTGATTTACTTGGAAGATCACGGTGTTCATGTTCGGCTATTTGGATTGACAATATATTCTTGTGTGCTCTTGGCTTTGAGGATTGTTTTCTGAAATCGATTTCACCCAATGTACCAGTTAAAAATTCATTAGATTCGAATTCAACTCCCCCAGTTGATCTGAGGAGCATCGTTGAACCCACCTGTGCATCTTTCAAATTGACTGAAGGAGACCCCACGAGTGTTCTCATCAACCAAATACCTGGGACTTTCGCAGATTTGTACGCTTTGATTTTCGTGGCTGGCCACGAAGTAAGTTCTATGCCAAAATCATCTTTTCTGAGAGTTATTTGTTCTGAAAAACCCTCAATCGATTCATCGACTTTATGCGCATTTCTTTTCTCTGTAGTGAACCAACTGGCAACTTCTTTGTTGGAAGGAGGTTTGGTTTTTTCCCAATTGATTTCTCCCCACTTCCCTCCTCCCAAGTCCGTATCAATTGGCAAAAATTCGCCTGTTTCTTCAACCATGTATAGGGTTTGATTCCTTGAAATAATTGGGCGTATTTCTCCCTCCTTGGAAGCAAGGCGTCCGGCTTCTGTCAATTCAAACATCTGATCAAATATCGGGTCTTTTCGGTGGCGCTTTGCCTCCTCAGAATCTTCTTCGAAGAGGAAGCCTCCTTTCCGATTGAGTAAACGAGATTTTCGTTTGATTGATTCTTGAATCAAATCACGGTAGAACAACATTTCTAGTAGTTTTCTTGCTAGATTGATTGGCAGTCCAAAGACACGTTGGACATCCTTTGCAGAGAGGGCATCCAGTTCTTCGGCAAGACGTGTTGCGTGTACGAGTAAGAGATCATCTTTGACACCAGCCTCACGACATCTTAGATTTGTGAAATCCATCTTGATGATGGTCGCGGGGCCAGAATGAATTGCCCAAGCACCTTCCTTGATTATTCGATTGGAAAGTACTGGTCGAGGTCTGCGAGGCTCTCTACTCATTTACGAACACCACTTTTACGGCCATTTCTGGGTTTCCGAACCAGATTGATGTCTTTCCAATCATTTCTGAGATCTTTTGGAGATATTTGGAGAGAACGTCCATTCTTCTGAACGTGATTGATTAATTGAGAGACGAAATTCTGAGGGACTGTATTTTCAGTCATACTTGATTCTGAATCGTGGTCAACATTTCTTGCATCGTATTTCTTTCCCATTTCCTCAAGTTGTCGAGCATTACCAACGAGAATCAGACGGTGACGAGCTCGAGAAGTTGCTACATTAATCCGGTTTAGGACTGTCATGAAACCGAGGCTTCCATGTTTGTTAGCGCGAGTCATGGGCAGCAGGACAACATCAGCTTCTCTTCCTTGGAATCGATCAACAACATTGACCTCAATACGAACAGATTTCGTCTTTTTATCCACAAAATGCCAGCCATTTGACTCGACGACATCACTGACACGAAGGGCTTTCTGAATCGCGGCAGCCTGCGCCTTGTAAAATGAAATAACGGCAATCTCCCAGTATCGATCATCTGGATGAGGTATTGATGCGAGATCTTTCGCAATATCATCAATGGCTTCGACAATTGCCTTGGCCTCAGCGACATTGACATATCGGCCACGTTTTCCTTCATCCAACTGCTCCATCGCTTCCTTTCCAAACAATGAGGTGTCAAGGAGAATGAGGCTGTCATCCTTCTTCAGCGGAGTTCCTAGAAGTCGTGTCGGGAAGCCGCGTTCTACCATTTGAGAACCACTGTGATATTCATT
>CAXAHE010000155.1:0-2199 GCA_963968475.1 uncultured Candidatus Poseidoniales archaeon
CGGTGATTCCCGTGATGAGGGCAGTCTTTTCGCTCATATAGAATCGTAAACCTCTCCTCTTTTGAAGGCGTCGGAGTTATTTTTGAACGATTATTCCTACTTCGAAACAAAATTTTGGCTGTTGCGGTATTCCCGACAAAGATATTTATACTGCTGGTCAGACCAGCGGTCTGAAGTGAAGCCATGCCGTTAAACCGATTCCTCAATCTTCCTCAAGAAGAAAGGAGACGCGTACTCGGTATCAGCAAAAAACAATTTTCGAATCACGGCTATGATGCCACGTCTCTCAATCTTCTATTGAAGGAACTTGACATCTCCAAAGGGCAATTTTATTATTGGTTCGAAGATAAAGCAGACCTCTTTTTCACCATCATGCAAGAAGGATTAGATGCTCTTCAAGTAAGATTAAATGAACACGGGCAACCAAACTCAAAATCAGAATACTGGAGTCACATGCGTGAGTCTAGGCTCATTTCAGAACAAATTTGGAAGGACAATGATTTCGTTGAGATCGGACAAATGATCTCCCAACAAATCCCTTCAAATCATCCGATTTATGAGCGTTTAATGATCTGCACTGGTCCTTTGCATAACCATTACAGTGAAGGGCTCAAAATAGGCCAAGAATGGGGTTTAGTACGTACCAATCTCTCTGTTAATACTCTTCTCAAACTGATTGATGGAGTAAGTGACGCGTTTTACGAATCTATGCTTGATTCTTACACCAAAGATATGCCACCTTCTGATGAAACCCTCTTACTTCACGACCTGCTTGGACGGACATTGCGTTTGATTTTACAACCTCTTGACGAGGGAGAGAAGAACTGATTTCAAAACGGACATTGATATATCATTTTCATGAAAAAGAACATATTAGGAGGAACACAAATGCTAGAAGTAACAAATCTCACCAAGGCTTTCGGGTCGGGATCAAATAAATTGCAAGTTCTCAAAGGAGTTGACATGACCATCACAAAAGGTGAGATGGTTGCTTTGATGGGTCCATCGGGCTGTGGCAAATCGACATTGTTGAACATCATTGGAGGTCTTCTTTCTGCAGACAGTGGAGAAATTGATCTCGAAGGACGCTCTTATGGACGTCAGAAACCCTCGGATGTTGTCGACATTCGACGAAAGGGAGTCGGATGGATTTTCCAAGACTTCCATCTCGTTCCATCGCTCTCAGCAAAAGACAATGTTGCCATGGCACTCGAACTGTGTGGTTACAAAAGTGAAGAAGCTGAAGAACGAGCAGTTGCTGCTCTAAACGAAGTCGGACTTGGAGATCGAACACATCACATTCCAGACCAACTATCAGGTGGTCAACAACAGCGTGTTGCTATTGCTCGAGCAATTGCAGGAAAGCGAGCCATCTTACTTGCAGACGAACCAACAGGGAATCTTGATATCGCTAGCGGTAAAGAAATCATGGAATTGTTCAAGAGACTGTGCAATGATGAAGAAAATCCGATTTCAATTTTGATGGTTACGCACGACCCCGACCTTGCAACACAAGCAGACCGAATGTTGTTGCTGCGTGAAGGTAAGACATTCGCAAGCGATATACGAAGCGCTTGGGGAATTGAAGAGGAGGAATGATTCTATGTCTGAAGAAACAGAACAAAAGTCCGTTGAATCAAACGAAATTAAAGAGAATGGGCGTCTAGGTACGTTTATTCATCGAGTAAGAGAATTGCCTTCGAATTACAGAATGGCCCTTGTAAGTTCATGGCGAAACAAGGAACGAGGTCTTGCAGTCTTTGCAGGTGTCTTCCTTGCGTCCCTTGTTATCACCACAGTTCTTTCCTATGGCGTTGGCTTGAGCCAAATTTTCCTTGCCACTTCACTCGAAGGCGAACCTGTCGATGCTAAAATTGAATTCGATCGTAAACCAGCATATGGAACAGAGGGTTGGACAAATAATTCCTCAGTAATGATGGAAGTCTGTGATGAACTTGTCTCAGACTTCGTGGAATTCACTGACTGTGCCTTGACGTTAGGTCGGCAAGGAATTCATGGTGGTGGTTTCTTCAATCAAGATTTCATTGTAGCGCAGCCTCTTGAAATGCGTTCGATGGAAGCAAATTCGAATCCGTTATGGGAAGATATCAGCTTCAATTATCCTGAACTTGAAGATGCAGGTCCACCTATTTCTGAAATGCGTGGAATTCGATTTATGGGTCCAGGTGCCTTTGATGG
>CAXAHE010000156.1:0-2118 GCA_963968475.1 uncultured Candidatus Poseidoniales archaeon
AATATCAACAAAAACAGGTTTGGCTCCTAATAAAGCGATATTTGACGCCAAAATAATGACTTGGTTTTGGATAGGAACAGTAATTCCTCTACTTTCTTTATTCTTGCTTTCATTCACTCAAGGGGACGTATCATTTTACGAGAATTGGGCTGACCAAGTTGGCGATAGTGGATTGCAAGCAGAAGCTGTCGATTTCGACAATGCTCAAATGGCTGCAGGTTTCAAAGGTATTCTTTGGGTAAGTGTTGGCTTGGTGGGTGCTTCAATTATCTTGATGAAACTACTTGACCGCAAATGGGGAAGGGCAGAGTTCAACAATTGAAACCTTCCCGTTGCTAATATGGGACTCGTAATTGCAGTCAGCGGACTGCCTGCTGCTGGCAAAGGGGAGTTCGCAGCGATACTGGAATCTAGAGGCATTCCTGTCCGTTCAATGGGAGACATGGTTAGAGCTGAAGTCCGAGCACGAGGGATACCAGAGGCCCCACAAGTGTTTGGGGAAATCGCTACCCAGTTGCGTGCTGAACATGGAGATGATGTGTTGGCGCATCGATTGACTGAAGCAGTGAATCATTTGTTGATGGATAATCCAATAGTCTTGATTGAAGGATTGAGGGGGACCGCCGAAAGAGAAGTTTTCGTAGATAGTTGGAACGACAAGTTCCTAGTTGTCGCTGTTACTGCATCTAAACCGTTGAGGTTCGAGAGGGTCCAATCCAGAGCACGTTCCGAAGATGGCGATTTGTCCGATCTGGAAAAAAGAGACGCCAGAGAGGCGGGTTGGGGACTTGATGTTATCATTGCTGAAGCCGATATTACATTTCCAAATGAATCCAATCTCGAGGACTTAGAATCCAGTGTTTCGGCTTGGCTCAATACTCTGTGAGAGGGCCCGTAGGGCCCCTCACAATGGCGAAAGGTCATAACCGAGGGTAACCGTGTCTTGGGTGTCAGGGGGTTCTACATATGGCAAAAAAAAGTGGAGGTGGCCAAAAGAGGCAGCGCAACCAACAACGTGCAATGTACGATGAACTTGACAAGTATCCGGTTATGCCACCGCATGCTTTCGCTCGAATTGTCCGCGATAAGAGGACACTGAACATCATTTACCAAATTATTGAACCTCCATTGAACAAGAAAGAGCAAGAATGGAGGGATGAACTGTTAGACATCTTCATCCGCTCACTAACTGCAGATATCGAAGAAATCGATGCAGATCCTACTGCTTATCTGCGCACTGCAATGGATAAAGTCATCAAAGCATATGGGCTTAAGATAAACAAAAAGTCGAAATCAAAGCTATTCTACTATCTCAGAAGAGACCTGGTAGGGTACGGTAAAATGGACGTTCTAATGAACGACGCCAACGTAGAAGACGTATCTCTCGATGGTACAAATGTACCAATTTTCGCTTACCATCGTAAGTTCGAATCCGTGGAAACAACCTGTGTTTGGGAAACTGACCATGAATTGGAATCATATGTTATCAAGTTGGCACAGCGATGTGGTAAGCACATTTCAGTTGCTGACCCGCTACTGGATGCTACCCTGATGGACGGTTCGAGAATTGTCATGAAGTTGGGCCGTGAAGTTTCTACTCGTGGTTCAGCATTCTGTATTCGAAGATTCAAGGATGATCCGTTTTCTCCTTGCGACATCATCGCTTTCCGAACATTATCATCATTGATGGGTGCATATCTTTGGGTCGCTTTCCAAAATGAAGTTCCAATGCTATTCGTAGGTGGTACTGCATCTGGAAAGACAACTACATTGAACGCAATGTGCATCTTTATTCCATGGCAGATGAAGATTGTAAGTATCGAATCAACTCGTGAAGTAAACATTCCTCAACCAAACTGGGTTCCTGGTTTGACAAGACAAGGTTTCGGAGGAGAATCCAATGAAGGAGAAATCGGAGAATTCGAGTTGCTAAAGGCTGCTCTTCGTGAACGACCTGAATACATTATCGTGGGTGAAATCCGTGGTGCTGAAGCGTATGTTCTATTCCAGGCAATGGCTACTGGTCACTGTGCATACTCCACTGTGCACGCAGATTCAGTAGCTTCACTTGTTCACCGTCTTGAGAACAAACCGATTGACATACCTCGTGTTCTACTG
>CAXAHE010000157.1:0-2112 GCA_963968475.1 uncultured Candidatus Poseidoniales archaeon
GGACTATGGGATTCACGTTGTAACGCGGATAAGAGAAGTTATGCAGGATATTGAAAGAGATGATCCCAAAGGTCGAATCACCTTGGCTGATTTCGAACCAGAAGTTCGTTTAAAGGCAATTCGTTCTGGAGCAATCCTAACATCAGCAGCACTTGTGATTGCAATCTTCACAGACATGGTTGGTTTCTTATCGTTTAGACTGTCATCTCAGATGTTCCTTGTTAACTTCGGTACAGTCATCGCACTTGGTTTATTTGCAATCTATGTCTTGAGCATATCCTTACTGCCAGCCTTGATGACGATGTTCCCTAGCAAAGCACTTCCTTTGGCGAAATCTGGGGCTATGAATGAAACTAAACTCACCCGGAAAATAGGAGATATGGCGCAAGAGAAACCACTCTACGTCATCATCGTAACTGCTCTACTCTCCCTTCCAATGCTCTACGGAATGAGTACACTCGAAGTTGGATTTGATACGCAAGGTCAATTTGATGATTCCCTAGAAGTGGTACAAGATTTCCTTATGATAGCTGAAGAATTCCAAAGTAGCCCGACTCCACTTTACGTCGTTCTCGAAGGAGAGATTGTATCTCCGCAAGGATTTGAAGCGTACAATATTGCTATTGCTACGCTACAAGAAACGGACGGAGTCACTGGAGTACCTACTGGGCTGTGGGACACACTTGAAACGTCTCGAACATCGAACGTAGAACTTGATGGCCTAATGGCAAATCTATCATCGGATGTGGAAGGGTATGAATCCCTCAAAACATACCTGTTAAATGATTCCATAGGACGTAATATTACTGACTCTTTGCTCCATACAGATGGTCAACAAACGATTCTTTCTTTCCAAGCAAGTACATTGGACTGGAAGGACACAGTCGATTTCGAGACTGGCCTGACAAATGCTCTTGCAGCCTCAGCATCTTCCGCTAACGGGACCTACACGATGGAGTTGAGTGGTCGAGCCTTGATTCTCGCTCAAATCAGTGCAGATGTTGCAGTCTCAGCAGTTACATCAACAGCCATTGTTGCAGGAACAATATTGATCGTTCTGATTATGATTCAACTCATTCGAACAGGTGATTTGTTTCAGAGTGTACAACGTGGTGTCGTGACATGGATTCCACTGATCATGGTTGTATTATGGGTCTACGGCATTATGGGACTTGCAGGATACCAATTGAATTCCCAGACCGTTACAATCGGTGCACTTGCTCTTGGACTTGGCGTGGATTACGCTGTCCACTATGTGATCCGATTGGAAGAAGAAGCGGAATTGCATCCAGAAAAGGACATTGCAGAATGGACTTCAAAGACCACGGCTACAACTGGAAGAGCCATGTTTGGAGCAGCTCTGAGTACTGCTGGAGGATTTGCAATTCTCAACTTCTCAGGTCTCCTTCCATTACGATTATTTGGTCAGGTGTTCATCGTTGCCATCAGTTTGGCAATGATATCGAGTGTTACACTTCTACCTGCATTGTATGGGCCGTTTTTGCGACGAGATGCAAAGCACCATCTGAAGCATCACGAGAGCGAGTGACTCTACAACACTGGCCGATGAGTCTTTCCAGAACCGCGATGTCCAATCATCCTGACGAACTCCCATGGCATGCTTTTGCTAGCCATAGATTGCGTCAGCATCTCATCGACTGAGGGTTGCCAATTCCACTTGGATTTCCAGTACGAAAGGAGTTCACGACGTCGTGAAGCATCTGCTTCATGCCAGGGAGTGATTTCTTTTTTGAGTTCAGAAAGAACAGACAAGTGATCCGCCTCATCTGTTGAATCAAGCAATCGTTGTTGCCTTTCATCGAGTGGAAGCGTTGCAGGTTGTTGCCAACGAGCATGGCCACTCGGCAACCATGTGAGGCCAGGATCGCTGTAATCTGTAAGAGCGGAAAGACCTGCATTGAGTACCGAATGCTCGACAATTGGTTTAACAGGCCAGAGATAAACTGGAAAACCCTCTCTTTGTTTTGTCAACGTCTCAAGTTGTTTACCATTCAGCCCTACGGTTTTCCCGAAGGGTATTTGATTCGTTGGCGGCAGAAGATATTCGATTGCACACGGCATCATCGGAGATCTATTTTTTTGATGTTTCTT
>CAXAHE010000158.1:0-2108 GCA_963968475.1 uncultured Candidatus Poseidoniales archaeon
CCGGAGTCGAGGAGTTCAGTACAACCTGCAAGCAGGAGGGTGGCTACGAGAAACATTACTATTGATTTCTTCATATGTAAACCCAAAGTACGTCACCGTATAAACTCTCCATTTTTCAAAATCCTTGATTCAAGACGCAATTTCATCAAGGGCAAGTGCTTCGGATAAACATGGTCGCATCTTCAGTCGAGGAAGAACTTGAGCAACTTGCAGCCCTTGTTGCAGAGGCTGAAGCACTCGGAATTGATCCATGGCCGGAACGAAAACCGCCTCGCCCTTGGGCGAAATATGCCCTCGCTTCGTTTATGATTGTCATGATTCTTTCATGGGTTTCAAAGGGATTGTATCGATTCTCGGTAATTTGATTCGTAGCCCACCGTTGATTTCAAGAAGGGCATCAAAGTGGGCGAATCATAGTCCCTTAGTGTAGCGGTCCATCATGGAGGATTCTGGTTCCTCCGACCCCGGTTCAAATCCGGGAGGGACTACCATCATTCTTCTTCGTCTGGTTTCACCAGTAAGAACGAGGTAATCATCGACATCGGATCTCCAGATGTCAATTCGCCTGAGTATTCTTTGACTTGACCATAGGTCACTATGCGCAATCTAAACTTGCAAACTTTCTTGGTTCTTCGCTTTCGATGATGCCGGTAGAAATGGACACCAATTTTGTATTCACCATCGGGAGCGAATTCTGTCCAAACAACGTTTTCAATTGGCTTCTTGGATTTTGGTCGAACGTTCATGTCAACGTCAAGTTCTCCACCGCAAGCGCTTTTCCGGTTATTGAAGTAAATACGTTCTCCAGACGGACAGAAGACGTGCATATCGAGATCATTGTAATCATCCCAGGCTAAGCTGATTTGAACAACACCAGATTTCCCACCCTCTCGGGCAAGACGTTCCATAAGTTCCGAATCTTCTTCTTGACTGACACGGACTGATATTCCTGTGCCAACTTCTTCCTCTGCTACAAGGTCAGCATGGGTATTTAGATTGTCTTCATTCTCAGAAATCCAAGTGGATCGATCCTCCTCATCTTCTTCACTTTCTTCGTCTTCAGTGTCTACAGCATCTCGTTCTGGAATGAAGATTTCATCCATTACAAGTTGTAAGTCTGAGAATTGCTCAACACGTCGACGTTGTCGATTCTCATATGCTGTACGAGCTTCTTCACTGAGTTGATCAACTTGTAAGGACCGTGAAACAACGTGTCTGCGGTCATGTCTTGCTCCTTTTCGAGAAGCACGCATGCTTGACAGAGGTGCTCGACTTGCGTTGTGAAGTTTCTGTCGTTTCTTCATCTCACGCATTTTCTTCGCCCGATTTAACATGAACAAAGCGATGAAAAAAGAAGCAGCGCCTCCAAAAATTAGTATCAGAAGTGTTGTTTGGTTCACAGTCTCACTTCCATCTACTCCTCTATAGGAGATTCGTTAACTTGTTCATTGGCCAAGGAATTCAGAATTCATTTGGTTGAGCATCTCTTCTGAAGGTCGCAGATCAGAAGCATCAACATCGAGAAGAGGCGTTGATACAAGCCCTAGATCTTCAGCCAATGAGGGCTTGCTCGAATCGAAGTAAAGTAATCCAGTAACGTGCTTCTTATCCATCTCTGCTTGATGCAATGCGGTCAATGCGGCCATGGAGTCACTCGGGTCATGAGAATCTGAAATCGTTTCAAGACGAATGGTTGAACCGTCATGAAGCGTGATATCTGTAAAGTGCCCTTCTGGAACTTCAACTTCTGCAACTGGTTCAAAGTGAGGGATGTAGTCTGCCATGTGAAGTGTAACTTCATTCTCCTTGACGTATTGATAGGAACGCATCGATTCATCGTTGTTATTGAACGTGACACAAGGTGAGATGACGTCGATTAAAGCAAATCCTTTGTGCGACATTGCTGCTTTGATCAGAGAGGTCAATTGCTTCTTCGAGCCTGAGAACGAACGTGCAACGAAGGTACATCCAAGATTGATTGCAAGAGCACACAAATCGATTGGTTGTGTTTCATTTGCTTTTCCTTTCTTCTTCTTGGAACCAATGTCTGCTGTTGCAGAGTATTGTCCCTTTGTAAGGCCGTAAACACCGTTGTTCTCGACGATGTA
>CAXAHE010000159.1:0-2089 GCA_963968475.1 uncultured Candidatus Poseidoniales archaeon
CATCATTTGAATTGATGCGAATGAAGAATATCTTGCTTGCCAGCATTGCAACTCCAGTAGGGGCTTTGCTCGCCTTGGGTGATTTGACTTCCATTACAAATTATCCTGAAGTCATTTTGGCAACCACTTCAGTTCTATTCTTCATGGGTGCAGGAAATGCAATGAATGATTTGAGAGATATTGAAATCGATCGTATCGCACATCCAAGTCGCCCATTAGCCAGAGAAGCTTTGTCTGAAGTCGAAGCGAAAAGAATTACGATTACCTTAGCCATCCTAAGCATTGGCTCACTTGCAGCGTGTTGTCTACTAATGAAAGATGAAATTGCGTATACATTAACCATATACGGGATTGTGGCACTTCTAATGCTTTCTTATGATTCCTTTTTCGAATTGAAAAACAAAGGATTGGCTGGTAATGTGAGCATCTCTCTCCTTGTAGCTGCAGTCACATTGTACGGGGCATCTTCCGTGGGAGAGATTACAAATCCACTTATCTGGTACGTTTCTGGAGTTGTGTTCTTTGTGAACTTAGCACGAGAGATTGTCAAAGACTGTCAAGATCTTGATGCTGATTCTGAAACACGTGTTACGTTACCGATGAAAATAGGATTAGAGAACAGTCGAATGGTTGCTTACGTCCTAACATTATTTGGTATCATAATGTTGTACATCCCCTACTGGCAAGGGCCTTTTGAGTTCGGACAGTTATTATTCCAAGCACCAGCCATGTTAGTCCTGATTACTCTCAACGGACCAATGTGGAAAGGAGACGACTACGTTGCTGCAACACGATTACGAATTGCAATGCTCCTTGGTTTACTCGGATTTATCCTAACACTTGTTGTTTAGACAAGTCCCATGAATTCGCCCATTGCACTCCAAGCATCTGGTGAGATGAAGTAGCATAAAAGGGACATCTGAGCCCACATTCTGTTCTCGGCTTGATCAAAGACAATGGATTGTTCGTGATCCATAACCCAATCGGTTACTTCATCACCACGATGAGCTGGTAAACAATGCATGAATCTCCATCCATCATCCATGTTGGAGACCATTTTCTCGTTGACTTGATAGCCTTCGAACGATTTCATCTTATCCTCCATGTGTTCTTCACCCATTGAGATGAAGACGTCAGTGTACACAACATGTGCACCGTCTGTGGCTTCTTTCGGATCCACGGTTCTCATCAATTCGGACTTGTGTTCTGCAGCGTATGCAGTTGAGCGCTCGACGACATCTTCATCCGGTTCATACCCTTCAGGAACTGCATATCTGAAGTCAATGCCAAGCATTGTACATGCAAGCATGAGATCATGGAGAACGTTATTTCCATCTCCGACCCATGTTACAACGAGATTTTCTCTGTCATCGAAATGTTCCATGATGGTCATCAAGTCTGCAGCTGCTTGACATGGATGGTGTTTGTATGAGAGGGCATTTAAGACAGGCACAGTTGCGTGCTTTGCGAGTTCAGTTACATCTTCGTGGCCATAACATCTGTAGGTCATACCGCCCAAGAAACGAGAGAGAACTTGAGAAGTATCACCAATAGTTTCAGACTTTCCGAGTTGAATATCATTCTTGAGAAGCGTTAGTGCGTTCCCTCCCAATCGGTCAATACCGACTTCAAAAGAAACTCGGGTTCTTGTTGATGGCTTCTCGTAAATAGAACCAATAGTCATAGTATCAAGAGGCAAAAAGTTCTGAGCCACTTCGTCTCCTTGCTTCCACAAACGCTTGAATTCAATTGCCCATTTGAGAATTTGCTCAAGGTCGTCTTTTACGTCATCGATTGCAAGAAGGTGCTCTACCATGCGTTACCCTCGGTAAAGAAGGTTACAAGGTTTTTCAAACGAAATCGTCCTGATCCTTCTCGTGTTCGATGTCACTAGCAAAGCCGTCTCGGGCGTCACTCATGCCGCCAAACAAGGCTTGTGCGAAGGTAAGAATATCTGCAAGACCTTCCTCAAGTTCGCTTGAGAGAGGTGTTAGGCCTGGACTTTGTGCAAATTGTTGCATTAGTCGAAGTTGATTAATTGCAAACTCTGTTCGCTGACCACCTGCTTCGTCATACAATGCTAACTCAA
>CAXAHE010000160.1:0-2035 GCA_963968475.1 uncultured Candidatus Poseidoniales archaeon
GAGTGTTCGCCGAACGTATCTCAACATAAGCACAATCTGCATACCTGTAATTCGGATTGGTGCCCGATGTGGAATGAGTTGCAAGTTGATGCCATGAATCGAAGTAGGCCGAAGGATCCTTGATTGCTGCAGAAGTCATGTCAAGAGTTGGCGAAAGAAGGGTTTGCTTGTATGCAGAACCGCCGTTATCATCCGTGTAATCGACATCGAATAATCCCGTACCCCAGCAGTCACTGCCAGATGCACAATTGGAAGGAATGACTGTCCCTCCAAATAATGAGCCATGAGACCATGGAGCCCCTGAACTTGGCGGCGGTGTTGTCGTGTCCATGAATCCAGCTTGGTCACTTTCAAAGTCTGTCAACAGACCTTCTGCCTTAAGTGAAACTGGTGTTGATGTAGCTCCGTCTTCAAATTGGAAATCAGTAGCCAGGGAAAAAGACGTCTTTTGTCCATTATAATTTGGATTCCATACACGTGGCATTGTTTCGATATCGATACGGGTGTGAGCGCCATGGATTGCAGGTGATGTTGAGACTGCAACACTTGCTGATGTGATTGATTCACCCAATGGGAGATCAACCGATCCATCCACGTCGTTCATGTACATTGAAGCATCATCAAGAACAATCTCTGCTTCACTTGTACCTGAGCTGAAATCTGATATGCTTGCAGCAGTTGCTAGAGGGGTAAGTATCATCAAAGTCACAAGGAAAAAAGCAATTTTCGTTCGTCCATTCGTAGAAGCCATGGTTTCACCTATGTGTTGCGTACCGACTCTGCTCTAAAACTTCGTCGCTTAACTGACTACTTTGCTTTGAAATGTGATTTTTAACAGATAAATAGTACGTTTTCCACTTTCCGACTCCATGTATTCATATTGGAGAGGGGGCTGGGTCTTATCATGAAGCCATTCTCAACCGAACCAGTGATGTTGATTGAAGAAGTATTTCCTCAGGACACAAATTCATACAATACGCTCTTCGGTGGACGGTTGCTTTCTGTGATGGACAAAGCCGCTGGCATTGCATGTTCTAAATTTGCACACAGAGAATTTGTTACAATTTCAATCGATACATTGACGTTCAAAGCCCCTGCAAGACAGGGTGACTTGATCGAGGTTACTGGACGTGTCGTTTTCACGAGTACGCACACAGCTGGCGTCAAAGTTACAGCATGTGCTATGACAAAATCGGATTGGGAAACTCGAGTTATCTGTGAAGGCTATTTCTTCATGGTTGCGATCGATTCTATGATGCGACCTATTCCTATTCCACAACTCGTTCCCGAATCAGAAGAAGACCTTAACGAGTGGAAGAAAGCCGAAGAAATTCGGGAAAACATGCTCTCAAAGCGTAATTCTGAATGAGAGCATTGATGAAAGAATGGCTTGTGGATTGACACATGCCAGTTCTTAATATCGCCATGGTTGGAAGTGATGACCTTGCACGAAGTATTGCCAAACCAACCGACCAAAGAGACGTCCACACCTATGTCAACAAGGATATGGTCAACGGAAAAGCGCAAATTCTCTCATTGATACGCCCAGCAAAATACCCGGAACGTTTGCCACCTTTGCTCAATGCCCTATCTGCTGCGCGTGCCGGTCTGGTTGAGGTCGTTGCAATTGATGCAACTCTTGGCGAAGCACTCGTCGCTTTTGCAAGTGCAAATATCAAGCAAGGGATTGCTGTTATCCGCCCGCCTCAAGGCGAATGGGTTGACGAAGATATGGTTAAAACACTCTTCAAGCAAGCAGGATTGACTGATTGGACTTTCGAAAAGGATGATGGGCCAGAATTGAGAACTGCTCTCTATGCGATTATGAATTCCATGGCAGAAGAACTGCAGATGATTGAACAACAACCTCTTGTCGTTCCAATCGATCAACACTTCAATGTGAAAGGAATTGGTCTTGTTGCGATTGGATATGTCCAATCTGGGAGCGTTTCCGTTCATGATGAGATTACAATGCTTCCTTCGGGAGGAACTGGATCTGTCAAATCACTGCAAGTAATGGATGATGACGTTCCTA
>CAXAHE010000161.1:0-1941 GCA_963968475.1 uncultured Candidatus Poseidoniales archaeon
AACTAAACGAGTCAGGGACTTCCTGCGCCTCATCTCCTTCAGGAATATGTCCATTCATTATTCCAATGAGTTCATCATCGACACCCTCGGTACTCAGGTTAGTGATTTTATCTCGAACTTTTCGTATGGATGACATCCCTCGAGATACGATTGATGCCTTTGCCTGTCTCGCCTTTACAATCTTGTTTTCAGTTCTGTTTGAACGAATATGGATTCGTTGTAAGGAATTGTTCCCATTATTGTGGCGAAGAACTCCAGAATTCAAAGCAGGCTGAGGTGGTGCCTTTGTTTGTTCATCAGGTGTAGTCGCTTGTTCGACCAGAGATGGGCGCTCTTCAGTTTCCTCAAGATGAAAGTTATCCAGTTCATGATCAGGTGAGGTAAACATTCCAGAACTATGTGGGATATGAGCCCCCTCTGGGCTGACATAACGAGATAGGTGGGTTCGAGGAAGAGGAGTTGATGTCAACGGTTGACGAGTGACTGGTAAACCACTTGCTTGGTGCATTCGGTGAGATGAACTTCCATGAGGCGTTCGTACTTCCGGTGGTAATGGAGACACTCCAGTAAATACAGCATCATGATGACCTATTGGGCGATGTTGCTGGTGAATTTCTGACCCTTCATATCCTCTTCGAGTAGAGATGTATTCTCGCCCTCTTGCAATGATTCCATGTTCGTCAGATGGAGGTTGATTCATTTTATCATTCGCCCATCGGGGAATTGTTTCCTCATCGATTTCAAATCCATCGACTGGTGCTGTTTCATTTCCTAAAAACTTGGCAATACTTGCTGAGGGAACCAAATCGACCGGAGGAGTTGGTAATTCGTTGTATGCTTCTTGAGCTGCTTCCCGTGGATAATCAGTATCCTGATTCATCATCTCGGTACCGATTTTGGCTTGTTCAAGCGTCATTCCATCATTCATTCTTCCAATCAACATCGAGAGTTCGAGTAACTTCGAATCGTTTCCATAAATGACATGGCAATCGCCCAGGAGCATATCCAATGTAAGAGTTGGACGCTTTGTAAGGCCCCAACTTGAAATCAGAACCACGCCGGCCAAGAATGCGAACACTCGTAGGTCAGCAGGAGTGATGATACGCCAAGAGGCGTACAATGCACAAACGCCAATGAATGCAATCCAAGCAGGTACAAGAGTGGTGTTATGGTGCTGCATTCTTGCGACAGCGTCATATCGAAACTCAAGGCAATTTCCGTTTTTGAACTCAAAGGATACTCGAGAATTGGTAAGGCTTGCTCTCGCCCTCCCTCCTTCTCCTACCAAGCGTAGACCGTGAAGAGATACTCTCTCCCCATTCTCCGCAAGGCGTTCGTTGCGCCCGTTGGTCTGCATCCCATCTAGCAGTAGAACAAGCCCATTATCAATGCATCCCCAAACTACGAGATTTAGGAGGGCGTTCGAGGAGGAGAGTTTTGATGCCGAATTATTCCAGCTTCGCCAGATTTGCATCGCCCATAATTCGCGGTTTAGAATCGAGTTGAGCAATCAATACGGATGGAGGGTTTTCGATACGTTGCAAGAGAGGTGTTTCCCAGCGAACGGTCCCAACGCCAGCGTCTATGGATTCGACTCGTCCCACAACAAACTGCAGATCAATCGAGGCGTGAAGGACATCCCCCACTGTCAACTTTCTCTTTTGAAAGGGGGATATGTTGAGGTTCATTTGAGACAATGAGTGCGATTCTAAGGCAAGAGGTCTGTGTATGTCCTTTCTCTTATCTTCAAGTTCTGGCAGAACGATTAGACAGGTTCCGCTCAGTGATTCTTCCTTGGCGTTGCGAAGTGCGATACCCACTCGGTCTCCTGCTCCAGCCATAGGGACATCATCATCCATTACCTGCAGTGATTTGACAGATCCAGTCCCTCCCGAAGGAAGCATTGTAATCTCATCATGAACGGAAACGCTCCCAGATTGG
>CAXAHE010000162.1:0-1929 GCA_963968475.1 uncultured Candidatus Poseidoniales archaeon
GCATAGAGTAGTCAACCCTGGAGATCCC
Source organism: uncultured Candidatus Poseidoniales archaeon (assembly GCA_963968475.1). GTDB lineage: Archaea > Thermoplasmatota > Poseidoniia > Poseidoniales > Poseidoniaceae > MGIIa-L2. The sequence goes on from CAXAHE010000162.1 coordinate 29, forward strand.
ACACAACGGCGCTTTTCTATGCCAATGTTTGTGCATCCGCGAAACGAAATAGATTTGACGCCGCGTGAAGAATTTGTGGAGCGAACAGGAGGCAAGGTCTCCTATCAATCCATCAAAGCAGGGGAGTATCTTCATCAACGACTTGTCGAAATTGGCTTAGCATCGAAATGAGGTGAAACCATGCACATCCCCACCTTACTCGCAAAGAAAAGAGATGGAGAGGTTCTTTCAAAAGAAGAACTCAGTTGGTTTATCGAACACCTTTCAGAGATTCCAAACGAACAGATTGGAGCCTTTCTAATGGCATGCCAGATCAATGGACTCAATTCAGAAGAAACGTATTATTTGACAACATCAATGCTTGAAAGCGGCGAATCGCTCCCATTTAATCCAGCAGCAGTGGACAAACATTCCACTGGAGGAGTAGGGGATAAGATGAGTCTTATTCTTGCACCTGCCCTTCGAGCATCTGGGGCAACAGTACCGATGCTTGCTGGAAGAGGATTAGCCCACACTGGTGGAACCATCGATAAATTAGAATCAATACCTGGGTTTGATACAGGATTAAGTATTGATGCTATGAAACAGAATCCTTGCTTTATCTCCAGACAAACGAATGAGATTGCTCCTGCTGATTCAATTCTTTATGCCATCCGAGACGTGACTGCTACTGTACCATGCATCGGATTAATCACAGCCTCGATTCTATCAAAGAAAGCAGCTGAAGGAATCCATTCCCTTGTATTGGATGTCAAGTATGGTAGAGCAGCATTCATGCAACATTCTGAACGTGCTAGAGAATTAGCAGTATCAATGGTTCAAGTTGGAACTAAACTCGGCATTAATGTCACAGCACAATTGACTCAAATGGACCATCCCTTAGGTAACTGGCTTGGAAACAGTCATGAGATCTTTGAATCAATCCAATGCTTGAAAGGAATAGGTCCAAAAGATACAATGGAATTGGTTTATGCTCAAGCAAAAGCACTTGGATTCGATCTTGAAGAAGTCATAGAAAGCGGCTCTGCACTAAATGAATTCAGAGAGATGTTGATACGACAAGGTGTTGAAATCCATGTTGCCGATAGACTTCTCCAAGATCCATGGAGCGTCCTTCCGAAGGGACCTCAACAATACGTACTGAATGCCGAACAAACTGGGAACATCGCAGATATTGATGCACTTATTCTTGGCCAAGTCCTCTGCGAAGCAGGTGCTGGCCGTTCTCAACAAGGGCAAGAGATTAATCATGGAATTGGAATCCAATTACACAAAAAAGTCTCAGAACATGTAGAAGAAGGAGAACCAATAATGACGCTCGATGCAGATTATGGCTTCGACATACACCTTTTACAACGCTTGAAAGGGGCGATTAAGATCAGTGAATATCAAGTCAAAGACGGTTCACGAATCCTTGAAACCATCACTATTGAGAACTGTTCGTAGTTCTTGATTCAATGGAAGCCGTCATAAAGGAGATGTTGTTGGGAAAAATCGCCGATTTAGCTTAGCTGGTGGAGCGTGGGACTGTTAATCCCAAGGTCGTGGGTTCGAGCCCCACAATCGGCGCTCAAACAAAAACGATGTACTGAAAGCGCATGACGTATGAGAAAAAAGGCACTTTTTCCACCCTATTGGCACCCAAGATTTAATTTCGTATTCACGCCTAAATGATTCTGAAAAACGAATTATTGTCACTGGTTGTGACTACTGGCCCCAGTTTACATCCTGTTGAATATTAGGTTGAGTAACTACTGGTTGTGCGGCTACTGGTTGTGTGGCTACTGGTTGTGTGGCTACTGGTTGTGCCGCTACTGGTTGTGCAGCTACTGGTTGTGCCGCTACTGGTTGTGCAGCTACTTGTTGCTGCGCTAAAGGCTGTGGAACATCTGGTTGGACTC
>CAXAHE010000163.1:0-1850 GCA_963968475.1 uncultured Candidatus Poseidoniales archaeon
TTTGTGGACAATCATCCCAATCATCCTCAACGCCATCACAATCTTCGTCAGGGTTCCCGAAGTCATCTGTACAACTTCGACCAGAGGTCTCGCTCATTGTACCGAATCCGCCACCGCTCATTTCCATGCTTGTTGTGATTGTAACGTTCTCATGAACAAGCGATAGGTCAGTCTTTGCGTAGCATGCTACACCTGATTCTTCATCAGTTGTCGTTGTTGTCATGCCCATGAAGTCCATGGTAAGGGTCATCTTTCCTACGAGAGAAACTCGATAACATTCCTTTCCGGAAACTGTGTCAGAACCTGTTACGGTCATCTGGCTGTATTCGTCGTACGTGACACCAAACATAGAAGGCATTGAAACAGAGTAATTCCAGAAATCTCCATTTGTCCACGTTGGAGCAGAAGAGGCTGTTGAAGAGGCAACTTCAGCAAACTGGTAGGAAGACAGAGACGAAGTATACATCAGATTGCCCTTTGCATCGAACATCTCCGTTGCTGCATTCCATCCAATTTCAGGAGCATACCAGTTCACCATGTAGCCTGCATCGATTTCGAGGACGTAAGCACCGCCTCCAGCTTCCGTCATTGTTGCGTTAACCGAGACGATGTATTGACCACCATCTGCAGTTTCTTCTTCTCCGAGGAAAAGTGTATCTCGTGTTTTACCAGGATTCGATGCCCCCAAATGGGTGTTTTCTCCATCCCATACAGACATGGACACACCATCGCCTGAAGCGTGAGATAGTGTCAGAAGCAATGTTTGACCTGATTCAAGCCAGACCGTGAAGTGATCAATTTGATCATCCCACATGTCAACATCGCCTCGCAGAACATCTCCCGGATAGACTTCTTGACCCGAAGTATTGACGTTGTTTGGTTCAATCTCTTCGATCACATCAACGCTTCCAGCAGTTGTAAACTGGGGGGAAAGCGGTGCGTCCTCAAGCGTTGAATGTGTTAACATTGGTTGCATTAGAGCAAGAAGAAGAATGACTGCAATTGTATTTCTCATGGATTCTTTGATAAGAACCTCGATTATATATTTTGAGTAACAAAACTGTTACCTGATTCTGCTAGCGGAAAGAAGATCCTTTCAATTAAGATTATTTGTCACAACCTGACCAATGGGTATTCGGATAAAACCCTCTGAAACAATCCAGATTTGCTTATTGCATTGAATCGTGCAATCTTTCATTTGTTTCTATCCGTCGTTTTGCTTTCTTTATCCAATACTGATATGGATTTAAAATTAGCATTGCTAAGAAGAAGCCGAAATACAACACAGTATCTACCATTGTTTGTTGTCCGAATGTTGCAACTCCATATACCGCGATAAGCACCAAAATGACAATCTTTGTCTTTCGATTCTTTTCCGTAATACGAGATAAATCATTGTTGAGTGCGACTATTTTTTGATTATGCTTACTCTGATTTATGCCACTTTTTGGAGGCGCTCCACATTTTGGACAAGAAAATGCTAGATTGGAAATCTCAGCATCGCATTCGTGGCAACGAATTAGACTCACAAAGCATTCAGCAAGGATTGCCATTTATCATTTGTGTTTCAGAGGGGGCCCTCTGCTAACCCATATGGATTATTTAATTGTCAAGAATCCTGATCATTTTCTAGACAACCAGACAAGGATGTCAATGTAAATAAAATCGTTATCAGGATGGTTGCAGTTTGCTTCATACATGTCCGTGGCCGTTATAATTTATGAAACAACTGATGATTAACCAGTTTTCACGAGTTTAATTTGACTTTGGCACACGATGTTTAAATCTAAAAAAGAGCATTATCAAGCCCCGATTGCCAATAACTTATAGGATGTCCACTTTATCTACGG
>CAXAHE010000164.1:0-1835 GCA_963968475.1 uncultured Candidatus Poseidoniales archaeon
GCATAAGCAAATCGTTCATCTCGAGGCAAATTATGCAGTGTGTCAGGTAGCATATGGCATAGACTCGCGCTTCTCCATCAAGAACCTCTCGCCTTCTGGATGAAAAAAATGGCGAAGTTTGAGCCCTTGTGTAGGTGCCAGAGCATTCTTGAAAGGTGTGAACCAGATGGGGTAAACATGAACCCTTCAATAAACGTCCTAGGAACTGAGCTGCAGACGTGTTCAAACGAACCGAAAACAGGCTGGTATCGAGACGGATGTTGTAATACTGATGAAAACGATCGTGGGTCTCACACCGTCTGCTGTGTGGTTACTGATGCCTTCCTAGAATATGCTCGACAACAGGGCAATGACCTCATTACTCCTGCTCCACAATTTTCTTTCCCTGGACTGAAAGCAGGAGATTCATGGTGCGTCTGCGCTCGAACTTGGCTTGCTGCGGTCAATGAAGGGAAAGGCTGCCCAGTAGATCTTGAAGCAACTCATGAAGAAGCGCTCAGCATCATTTCGCTTGAAGTCTTAGAGGCTCATGCAGTCTGATCTTCTTCGGTTTTGTACTGGAATACGAAAAGTCGCATGATGGCCCAGATAATGATTCCCCATGCCAAGAGATTTGCTACACCAAGCCATCGTAGAGTCTCTGCTGGTTGAGCAGCGAATAAACCAATGGTGTATGTTGAGCCAACTAAACTAAAGACATAGGCTCCGAATGACGCCCCAATTGTCCACTGAATTGATTTTCTTTTATCGAACGTGAACCATCGATGCACAAAATGAGCCATGAAACCGGTCGACCCCCATGCAACCCCCCATGCAATTCGAATACCAGTTGAATCATCGCTTAGAAACAAGCGAAGGAATTCCCAAAGGAGGAAAAATACGCCGCTATTGAATCCTCCAGCAAGCCCAAATCTTTGAAGAGAACCCCTCGGAGCAAGACGATTGAATGAGGACTTTAAATCCATTTCAATCGTCGTTCGTGATGACATCGCTTGGTTTTCCAGTCAAGGTCTGTCGTAGTCGTGTGTTGTCTTTTTGCATGGCATCCATCCACTCATATTTGCAACCAAGTTCTTCAGCCAACACGCCAAGTGCAAGAGAATCCTTTGGAAGACACTTCCCGCCAAAACCTCTGTTCAACCCAAAGATTGGATCAAGATGTGAAGGTCCTATTGGTTGTGCTTGTTCGGACGTAATGATGTCTCGAATCGTATACCAATCTTCCCCAAGTCCTTCACAAATATCGTACAGTTGATTTGCAAATGTGACTTTCATTGCATAGAATGTATTCTTTGTGTATTTTACAAGTTCAGCCTGTGTTGGAGTTACTTGGAAGGTTTGATCACGGCGAAGAACACCAGCTTGTCTATGTTGTTCAAAAACACGTTCTGCAACATCTGAATGATGCGTTCCACAAACAAGAATATCTTGATTTGCAAAATCTTCAAGACGACGACGCTCGACTAGAAATTCTGGCGAATATGCAATTTTTAGATGCGGATATTCTTCGTGATAACGCTGAGTTGTTCCAGGAACAACTGTGCTTTTGATGACAGCAGTAAAACCGTCGGGAAGGGCATCAAGCGTTGCTTCAACAATTCGTGTATCACAAGCACCCGTATCTGGGTGAGGAGGTGTGGGGACAGCGATGTATGCAAAATCGACGTTATCTGTTACAATGGATAATTCAGTTCCACGGGCAGGGTCATGAATGAACAATTCGTGTGCATCTGAAAAACAATGTTCGATTGCTCCCCCAACCATTCCGGCACCAATAATTCCAATCTTCATCTGTTTCACCGTTCCCTGTATGGGTTGGGGTTTAATTTCCCATC
>CAXAHE010000165.1:0-1798 GCA_963968475.1 uncultured Candidatus Poseidoniales archaeon
TAAGGCTGCTAAGGAAGTCAAAGCCCAAGCAGAAGCAGACGCTAAGGCTGCTAAGAAAGTCAAAGCGCAAGTTGTTGAAGAATCTAAGGCTGTTAAGCAAGCCAGAGCAAAGGTTGATGCAGATGCTGAAGCCAATGCCAAGAAGGCAGTAGAATTGGAACGTATTGCGAAGAGAGCTGAAAGCATTGACTTTGCAACTCTTGGCGTTGCTCTCTCTTCTGAAGGAGATGACTTACAACAGATCAAAGGTGTTGGACCGTTCATTGCTGAAAAGTTGAATGCGCTTGGTATCTTTACGTTTGAACAAGTTGGAAACATGACTCCTGAGATTGAAGAGCAGGTCAACGTTGCAATCGAGTTCTTTTCAGGTCGTGTCAAGCGAGATGAATGGGCGAAACAAGCCAAAGAATTGTCGAAGAATTGAGCCTTGAATGTTCTTGGTTCGCAAAAAACCCTTTGTTTACCTTTCACAATAGGCTACAAGCCTATAACACCTATTTTGATAACTCAGTTATAGACAGCGTATGCTTTTGTCAATGAACTAAAATTGCGAACAATTTGCAAAGGTCTGATATATGTATAATCAAGGGAAAAAATGGTGGAAAGTGATGGAGGGAAGCGGTTTCAGAACTCCTTCTTCCATTGAGACTGAACGCGTTGCCCTTCTAAGCCAGAGACGCAAAGCCTACGTCTTGATTTTCATGATGATTATGCTGGCACAAACATCCTACATCGGAGCGATGCAAGGATGGACATATCTTCAGGATAATGATGTGAATGCCACAGGTGCGAGTTGTTCTTCCATTACACGTACGAGTGGAACACCGATCTATGTCGATGCAGTCGACGGTTCTGATGATTGGGATGGAACCTGGTCATGCCCGAAAGCAACGCTTTCTGATGCACTGAATGATTCGGTCTCAAACGATGAAATTATCCTCTACGAAGGCCGATATCAAGAGAACGTCACTGTGGACAACAAGGACAACCTTCTGATTCGTGCTGCTGATGGAGCTCGTGTCATCTTCGATGGTACGAAAAGCATCACCGATGATTTGGATGGTGTTTGGGGTACTGCTGATAGCGATGGCATCCAAGAAGTCACGCTTTCAGAAGACGGTTGGCAACTGTTCCTTGCTTACGAAGAACAAGTTCCTGCTCGATGGCCAAATGCCCAATTCTCAGACGAGACAGTCTTCAACCGTTCGTACTGGGCTGAAGGGACACTTACTGGTTCAAACAACGCTTACACGCAAGGTTGGTTGACCGATGCTGGACCTGAAACAGGCGTGCATTCAGGACTCAACGAAACCATCAACGCAACTGGTCTCAACCCTGTTGGGGCTATTGCAGTCATGAATCTCGGCTCGTTCCGCAGCAACAGTCGTGTCATTACCGATTGGAATTCAGCCAATGGAACATTTGCCTACGATGGAACAGGTGTTGGTTGGAAGACCAAGCATCATGCCTACTTCCTAGAAGGTAAGCGTGAACTCATCGATGTCGATGGTGAATGGTGGTTCAACAACACAAACAATCAACTTCACTACAAGACGCCAAGCGGACAAGATGCCAATGATTTGGATCTTCGTGTCAAGGTTCAACCCTTTGCAATTGGCGTTGAGAACTCTGACGGTGTAACGATTCAAGGCATCGATTTCTTTGGAACGACGGTCAACTTCAACGAGTGTGATGGATGCAGTTTCACCAATTCAACCCTTGAATACCCAAGCACCTCGAAGCGCGGATTGGGCATTGCTGGTGAATCAGAAGATGACCGTTGGATGACACGATTCTA
>CAXAHE010000166.1:0-1789 GCA_963968475.1 uncultured Candidatus Poseidoniales archaeon
GAGTACGCCTTACGAGCGACTCAAGCCACATGATGAATCCCCTCAGTTACCTGGAGGGTATTATCAAATGTTCTGGATATCGTTGATTCCACCACTCTTTCATCGATTGATGAGAAAGCGTGCTGATCATTCTGGTGGTGTTGGTGGAGCATAGCCCCCATTAACAGCTTCCTGAACTATTTTCAAATCGGACTCGACCATCATTTTAACCAATTCCTCAAAGGTTGTTTTGGTTTCCCAACCCAACTTTTCCTTTGCATAACTTGGATCTCCTATGAGGAGGTCAACTTCAGCAGGGCGGAAGAATTTCGGATTTGTACGAACACGAACTACGCCTGATTGATCTGTAGCGATTGTGTCTGCATCTTGGCCAGACCAAGTAAGGTCCATTCCAATATGAGAGAACGCATGAGAAATCATATCTCGAATACTGTGAGTTCGTCCTGTAGCAATGACATAGTCGTCTGGTTTGTCTTGCTGAAGCATCTTCCACTGCATCTCAACGTAATCGCCAGCAAATCCCCAGTCGCGCTTTGATTCAACGTTCCCAATGTAGAGGCATTCATCGAATCCATGCTTGATGCGGGCAGCCATCATCGTGACCTTTCGTGTAACAAATTCAAGACCACGTCGTGGGCTTTCATGGTTGAAAAGAATTCCAGTACAAGCAAACATATTGTATGACTCCCGGTAGTTTCGAGTGATTTCAAACGCCATGACCTTTGCACATCCGTAAGGAGAACGTGGATGGAATGGTGTTTCTTCAGATTGTGGAACTTCTCGAACCTTTCCATATTGTTCGCTTGAACCTGCTTGGTAAAATCTGCAATTTGGCGAATGCTTTCGAAGTGCTTCAAGGCACCGAAGTGCTCCAAGTCCTGTAATGTCTGCAGTCATCATTGGAGATCTCCATGATTCTGGGACAAACGACATTGCGCCGAGATTGTAAAACTCATCAGGCTTCACTTGATGAACTGCGTTATCGATGGAGTTCTGGTCAGTTAAATCACCATTGACTAAGTGGAAGTTTTCATTCGACATCAAGTGGTTGATGAGGCTACGTCCTAAGCTTGGTTGGGAGACTCGTCGAACCAATCCGTAGACGATGTATCCCTTTTCCAGGAGTAATTCTGCTAGGTATGAACCGTCTTGACCAGTGACTCCCGTGATGAGGGCAGTTCTTTCGCTCATACAGAATCCTAAACGCTTCCTCTTTTGAAGGCGTCGGATTACGCTTGAACTGGAATTCCTAGATACATACAAATCTACTAAAGCACGGAGGCATTCCCTAGAAGAGTATATTATGTACACGTTGAAGGGAAAATTATGCTGACTGTAAACGATTTGACCAAGAGTTTTGGTTCAGGTTCAAACAAATTGGAAGTACTCAAAGGCGTGGATATGACCATCACTAAAGGGGAGATGGTTGCTTTGATGGGCCCATCGGGCTGTGGCAAATCCACGTTATTGAATATCATTGGAGGACTCTTGTCTGCAGACAGCGGAGAAATTGATTTAGAAGGGCGAAAGTATGGTCGCCAGAAACCTTCTGATGTTGTTGACATCCGAAGAAAGGGTGTCGGCTGGATCTTCCAAGACTTTCATCTTGTTCCGTCGTTATCTGCGAAAGACAATGTCGCTATGGCACTCGAACTGTGTGGTTACAAAAGTGAAGAAGCCGAAGAACGAGCAGTTGCTGCTCTAAACGAAGTCGGACTTGGAGATCGAACACACCACATTCCAGACCAACTATCAGGTGGTCAACAACAGCGTGTTGCTATTGCTCGAG
>CAXAHE010000167.1:0-1700 GCA_963968475.1 uncultured Candidatus Poseidoniales archaeon
TTAGTTAATGCAGTGAATGCCTCACGCATACGTCCACGGTCTGCACCACGTGCTCCGGTAATGTTGCGTAGCTTGTCGATTGATGTTGGTACGAAGAAACGGATGTCTGTGTAGTACACCAATGGGTTGTCGTCCTTAGAAGCAAAGATATGCGAATAAGGAGCAGAGTCTGCGGACTCACCTAGGTCTGAGAGCGGATAAACGGTCTTCAGAGCATTTGTTGCTATCGATTGAACACAGCGGCGCATCAAGCGGTCAGGTGCTGCAGAAATATCATTGAAGGTCTGAATATACTCATCCATGCTCATGACGTCGTATCCTCGCACAGAAAGAATCGAGTGAACGTTTGGTCCAACTTGTTTCTTTTCGCCGTCATGGAAATCAGCCTGGCTAATCCAGCGTGAGCCTTGGGCTACATCGCTTGCAGCAACAAGGTCTGCGTATGCCTTGAACCGGCGGGTAACTCTGTTCATGAAGTCGGCCTGATCTAGTTTCGTGAATACCGTTGACTCATAATTAGATTTGAGAGCGTGGTCTGCAACTTGGCTTGCGTTAACGCATGTTAACAAATTACCTTGATCACGCGGGTAAATCAGAAGTCGGCGTCGCTTTGCTCCGCCACCAAGTCCACCAATCCATGGATCGGTTAGCATGTATCCGAAGGACGCACAGGTCTCAAACAGACGAGCATACTTGTCTTCGTCACTAGCACTTGTAATCCATTCATCCAATCCAGGCTCGATGCAATGGAACTCCAAAGGAACCATTTCAGAACCTGCACCAAACATTTGACGAACTGTTGAAGAGCTCATCATGCCCATTAAACTGTAAAGAGAAGTCTTACCAGTGGTCATGAAGACATCGGTAATTCCTTCTTCACCAAACGAGAGTCGGCGATCTGGAAGGTTCACAAGCAAATTGAATGCTGTTGGTGATTCACGATTGCCATTAACTGCTGGCCAAATCCAAGTTCCTGGTCGAGTCATGATGTATCCGCTGGCATCTTTTCCGAAACCTGCAGGAGAGTAACGAGTCCATCCAAGTCTGTTGTTGAATGAAACGCCCCTGTGCATCAACGAAGGATAGAAGCATTGGTCTAATGGGTCAGAATCTGGTACGACGCCACGATGGCCCAATCCCCAAAGGATTGGTTCCCATTCTGGATCTTCTCCGTCCTTAGAGCCAAGGAACGGATGTTCAACACCAGGTCCATCTCCGGTTAGGAAGGAGCCGCCCATGCGCTCTTCGTCACCAGTTGAACAAAAGAACAGGGTTTGTGTCGTTGACAGTTGTTTAGGAGTCCACATGTTTGCATTGATTATTGTCTTCTGCTTGAGAAACTCTGCAACATTTGAGATTCGACGTTCGAATTTGAAGCGTTCTGCTTCAACCCATGTTGATCCGAGGATGAGGTTTGTGTTCAACAAACGTGCTCTTGCTGGTCCAATATATCTAACTCGAGGGTCGGATTTGGTAGTGTCAGATACTGGCAACTCTTCCCATGGCCCTCTCTGAGGGACATACTTGAGGAATTCTTCATGGTCGAATTCGTCGACCTGAGCTTTTGAGACCGCTTCTTCTACGATATCCATCAAGCGAACATAAGTTTCGCTTGGTCGCATCTGCTTTGATTCTACGTACGCTTTATTTGATACTGATCGATGTTCCCACATATTTTCACCTTAGAATTTCTTTCGTTG
>CAXAHE010000168.1:0-1608 GCA_963968475.1 uncultured Candidatus Poseidoniales archaeon
CACCTATTTCTGAAATGCGTGGAATTCGATTTATGGGTCCAGGTGCCTTTGATGGTGAATTAGCCGATAGGTTTGGGGCGAACATCATTGATGGACTTGGTGAATGGCCTTCTCCTGAGGTTATGGAAGAACAACGAGGATTGATTCTTCCATCGAACATAGTTTCCGATGCGAGAGCTAATGTCGGTGACAAAATCGACAAACTATCGTTCGTTTATGTTACACAAACAGCAGAACTTGGTTCGGACTCGATCACTCCAGACAATTGTGCGGGCGAGATTACCAGCGAAAGAAATGAGCAAACATACTGTCGTGAAGAATTTACAGTTGAGAATCTCACTCTCTTGGGTGTCTACGATCCATGGGACTTTGGAAACCCAACACTGCCACCAAACCCAGTCTTTGCTTCTCTCAACACGCTGTCTGACGAACAACAACGTACACTCATCGATAACGATCACATCTATCTCTCAATGTCTGTAAATCGTTCCCTTATCCCATCTTCTTCGACAACAGAAGCAGCAGAATGGCTTGAAGACCTAGGTATGAGAGTCGGTGATCAAGAATACGCAAACGGTACAGTTGAAGTCTTTTACTTTGATATCGTAAGCGGTACAATCACCTTCTTGCAAATTTTCCTTGGCCTTATTCAAGCGTTTGATTACATCATTATGATTCCAATTGTGGTTCTATCAATTGCTGTATTGATTTACGGATTGGTTCTAAGTCTTGAGCAACGAAGACGAGAAATCAGCATCCAGCGGGTTATAGGAGCAGATACTCAACGACTCAGCGGAATGGTCTTGCTTGAGTTGTCCGTCATTGCATTTGCTGGCTGGGTTGTTGGTTACTTGCTTGCAATGATCGCAGTACCGATTGTTCTCTCCGCTGTAGGATTCCTGGTATTCTCTGAACTGACAACTGAAGTCAATCCAGCCTTATCGTTTGCAGCGACACTCTTCACAGCATTTGCAACTCTCGGGGTAGCACTCCTCTTTGGACGCAGCCGTACACGTGAATTCATTGAAATGGAAATAGACGAAGGTGTGCGTACAATCTCAAAGAAGCGCCCTCCTCGACGTTGGCTACACTGGACAATGTTCGGCATCGGTATGCTCTCATTCACCGATACTGCTCTTGAGCAAAACGGTAGCGAAGATGGCCTGTATTCCAATTTCTTCCTCGAAGGATTGTTCGGAATCTTCGGACCTTTCTTCTTGTGGATTGGTGGCGCGCTTCTTCTCGCTTGGCTCGGAGCCAAAGGCCCTTACATCATGCAGTTCATCTTCGGAAAGACTGCATTGTTGAAGGACGTCAAACGCGGATTGAAAGGTTCAGGTTCTTCTGAATCCATTAACAGACTCTCAGTCATTATGCTTCTTACGCTCTCGATTGTAACTCTTGCAGCGGTTCAAGGATATACTGGTACACTCGTTGATGAGAGAACTGCAGATGCAACGGTAGGTTCTGAAATGCAAATGGTCATGGATGGCCCTCGGAATCAATCACAAGTTGAAGCAGTTCTTGCTGAATACTACTCTGATGGAGAAATCGTTGCAATGACGGTTCCTCAAATCCTCCTCAGCCCTACGGCAGGTGGGGATGCGT
>CAXAHE010000169.1:0-1550 GCA_963968475.1 uncultured Candidatus Poseidoniales archaeon
ACTTCAGATGGCTCTGTTGCGCCAATCTATTCCTCTGAATCGCGATACAATTCCTTGTATTCATTCATTTACGAAGAAGCAAGTTTTGCTGTAAAGGAAGTCGATTTGACTCCACGTTCGCCTGAAGTGGATGAAGTAATGACATTGACGATTGAAGTTGTTAACACTGGTTCAAAGGCAGGACAAGTAACACTTCGCGTACAATCCGTCGTTGATGGAGGAATTCCTATCACAGAATCAACCATCACTTCTGAGGCGATTCTTATCGATGGTGAACTTGATGTTGAAGTAACGCTCGAAGCATTCGCAAACCCAACCACTGGAATGTATTACCTCATCTATGATGACCTAACCGGAGATCTTCTCTACAATGGTTCATCTAGCGGTGATAGTTTCAACGTAAAGGTTGCAAGTGATAGCGATGATTCGGGTGGTTTAATGCTCGTCATCGTCATTCTTATCGGACTGATTCTCGTAATGGGAATTGTTGGCCTTGTCCTTGTCCGTCGTAATGGCGCAGATGGTACAGATGCTTACATGTACGAAGACGAGGACGACGGAAAGGCATATGCTGAACTTCCTGGTCAATACGCTAGTCCACAAAGCCCGCCTGCTGATGTAACTCCGCAGATGGCTGAAGCTATGGGTGAATTCCCACAATGGTCACAAGAAGAAATTCAAGGATACTTCGACCAAGGCTGGGACATTGCCACACTCAAAGACTGGGTCAACAACCAGTGAAGGGCGTGACCACTTGTCTGTGGAATTGGAATGGGAGGACGTCGTCTGGGAAGACCCTGACGGTGGTACAATCGTTCTGCATGGTGTTCTTCCAACGACTGTCCACCCACGACAGTTACGTCCAAGAATTGAATGGCATGCAATCGCTCTTTTGGAAGGGCCTGAGATTGAAGATGTCTGGGAACTTGAGGAAGCCTCTGAAATAGAATCCAAAGGCATCAATCTTACTTCTGCAGTTCTTGGAGGTGGAATTGACTCTGTTCTTATTCAGGATCTTCTTCAACTTGATGATCTTCAAACCGGTAGATTCCCAGATCCAGAACCTCGTCGCTTACATCGATTAGCACTTCGCCACAACCGTCCTGTGTATTGCATTGAACCAACTCTTGATGATGAAGGGTGGGAGTTGCAACGTACAAATGAAGCAAAGGTTTCCACACACTGGCGCAAACTCCTCTCAATGGTCCGAATTGGAAAGAAGTGGAAAAAAGCGGTGAAGCGTCGAATCTTTGATGCTGAACAACCACCGAAGAATGTGTCGCGGAACATGGCTACTGCTGGCGTTCTTACCGCTGCTTGGTGGGACGTGACGGAATCAAGAATCAATCCAGAACTTTCTAAATCGAGGGATATAAGATTTGCAAAGAGATTACGAGGAGCTCTTGCAAAAGAGCGTGAGACACATGGAGGCAATGCCACGATTCTTGTCCCCATGGTTCAAACGTGGAGGGCGAGTTTACTCGACTCATTACAATCACTGCCAGAGGCGGAGGAGATTATTTCATCATCTGGCCCATCGGACATACTAG
>CAXAHE010000170.1:0-1545 GCA_963968475.1 uncultured Candidatus Poseidoniales archaeon
TCCCCGTCCTACATTTTACAACAACTGGACAATACAATGAAGCGCTAAATGGAATTCTTAAGGAAATCAATACCATTCACATGTTCAAACCAGCAGAACGAGAACTCAGAATAACGCTGAAACCCTTGATTGATGAAGGGCTCATCAACATACACGAACATCCTGGTTGGCTAACACCACAAGAATGGTTCACCTCAACCGTTGGTACAGAACCTCCATTTCGAATGGATCGATTCTATCGTAATGTTCGTAAGAAAACGGGCTGGCTCATGGAAGATGATGCTCCATATGGAGGAAAATTCAGTCATGATGGGGACAACCGTCATCCTTGGAAAGGCGAGCATACGCCCCCACCAGCCCCTGTTTACGACGTTGATTCAATCGACCAAGAAGTATTGGTTCTCGTCAATACGCTCTACGCAGAACATCCTGGAGATGCACGACTTGACCATCTTCCGACTTCGGCATCAGATCATGAACAGGCTCTTGAGTTTACAACAACAATTCTGGAACATTTCGGACAGTATGAAGATGCGATGACAAAGCAAAGTCGCGGACTCTTTCACTCACGTCTTGCTTCATCGATGAACCTTCATCGCATAATGCCGCAGCATGTGGTTAATCTTGTCCTTGCAGCAGATATTCCTTTGAATTCAAAGGAAGGATTTCTGCGCCAAATGATTTGGCGAGAATACGTTCATCATATCCATGATATCACCGATGGTTTCAGAACAATTGATGTCAAGAAAACAAAACCCAAAAGCCGACAAGCGAACTGGACGAATGCGCCTTCATCGGATGAAGAATCGCATCCGAATCATCTCAACCAAACCCGCTCGTTACCAATGGCGTATTGGGGTGAAAAGAGTGGACTTGACTGTCTTGATTGGGCCGTAGAATCTGTGATGGATGAAGCATGGACCCACCACATACCTCGACTAATGGTATTGAGTAATCTTGCTCAACTTCTCGATATTGAACCGAGAGAACTTACAGATTGGTTCCATGCTGGCTTCGTTGACGCTTTCGATTGGGTTGTTGAACCAAACGTTCTGGGAATGGGTACCTTCTCTCTTGGTGATGCAATGATGACAAAACCCTACATTTCAGGAACACCTTACATCAAGAAGATGGGAGATTTTTGCTCTTCATGTCAATTCCACCCAACGAAAACCTGCCCGATTTCATCGATGTATTGGGCGTATTTTGAACGCCATAAAGCGTCGTTCAAAGGAAACCATCGCCTCGCTATGACCTTGAGAACATTGGAGAAAAGAGATCCAGAAAAGAAACGAAAAGACGCGGAAACATTTGCTTGGGTAAGCACGACGTTGGCCGATGGGCGCTCATTGCATCAACAAACTCGCCTTTGAATAACATCTGATGAGATGAGCTTTGATGAGCGGTCTTAACGCCTACATTCAAATTCTTATGAAAGGTTAGAATATTTTTGGGGTAATAAGAGATGCAGGTGTTAAATTGATAAGAGCGATATTGGTTGTCAATTCATGGAGGCGGGCAGTAGACTTCTCACCCCCTTAGGGC
>CAXAHE010000171.1:0-1508 GCA_963968475.1 uncultured Candidatus Poseidoniales archaeon
ACGTGTATAGGCTCCATGTTTGATGCCAAACGAACGTGTTAACAATTCTTCCTAACAACACATAATCGTGATTTAGAGTGTATCTGAGCAGAGGGGTCTCCTTTGATTAGGCACCCTGGCAGTGGGTACCGTTCGTATGACCATTCATACGAAAGTCCCCTCTAACATTTCGATCAAAGTGGAACTTCGTGAAGCCATCCAAAGATGTCTTCTTCCTTCTCATTCTGGATTCCAGTCAACATATCGTAGAGTGTTGTGGTCAAAATACCAGGTGTTCCATCACCATAGGTCACTTTCTTGTCCTCGTGTGTAATTGAACCGATTGGTGAGATGACGGCTGCTGTTCCACAACAGAACGCCTCATCTGCACTCATTGCAAATTCAGCACTGACCTTCTCTTCATGGACATCGTATCCCAGATGACGTGCTAAAGCAATAATCGATGCTCGGGTAATTCCTGGTAGAATTGTTCCAGTCAATTCCGGTGTGTAGAACACATTGTCCTTGACGCAGAAGAAGTTCGCAGCACCAACCTCTTCGATGTAGGTGCTTGTTCGAGCATCGAGATAGATGACTTCAGCATAGCCTTTCGACTTTGCAATTCTGCTTGGCATCATACCCGGCGCATAGTTTCCAATCGCTTTAACGCCACCTGATCCACCTGGAGCAGCTCGATGGAATTCATCAGAAATAAGCAAGTCAATGGCTTTCATTCCACCTTTGAAGTACGGTCCAACTGGTGTGACGTAAATCATGAACGAATAACTTGGAGCAGGAGCAACACCCAATACAGGGCCGCTTCCCATCAACAATGGTCGAACATACATTGCGCCACGTCCCATAGGAGGAACCCAATCGATGTTGGCTTGAACGACTTGTTCGACAGCATCAATGAAAATCGATTCAGGTACAGGCGGCATCTTCAGCCGGTCTGCACCACGTTGCATACGTCGAGCGTTCTCATCCGGACGGAAGAAGACAATACGATCTTTCGCAGTTCGATAGGCTTTCATTCCTTCGAATAGACCTTGTCCGTAGTTGAGGACACCTGCTGCTGGAGAGATCTCAATGTTCCCATATGGGCGCAAGTCACCAGGCATCCATGGGTCGTCTGCGGTTGTCGTTGCAACATACATTGTGTCTGTCGGTGTTAGCGAAAAGGTGAGTTTGTCCCAATCAATATCTTTGCCCATCTCATCAACCCGCGAGTTCCCCTAAAGAGATTGGGCTTTCAATCCTTGCTCATCATAATTTTGAATTGTCGGCGAATATGTTATCATCTTTGAATAAATAGAGGCTCATATGAGAAACGCGATTACCATGGTAGTTATCCTGCTTTGTGCTGGACTTGTACATCAACCACAGCCTTCGAAATTAGCAGAGGAAATAACTGTCTTTGCCACAGACGATTATCCCCCAATAGCAAACATCACGCTGGGGGATAATCAAGCGATTGAATCAAACATTGTGCATGATGGAACAAAAACTGTTCAAAGCACAGACTGGGA